>JAYSTZ010000913.1:0-13652 GCA_043719365.1 Verrucomicrobiaceae bacterium
AACTTGCAAAAACCCTAGGGAAGATTGCCTACCGTCAGGCAGACTTTCCTACATCCGTCAGATTGCTTCAAGAAAGCAGCCTTAAACGCACTGATGATGCAGAAGTTTTTTACTTTCTCGGAATGGCACATTATAAAAAGAAGGTAAAGGAGGCCGCGAAACTCGCCTTGGAGCAGTCTCTTGCCCTCAAACCAGACGCCTCATTCGCAGCAGATGCGAAGAAGATCATTGTCGAACTCAATCAATAATCCGCATACCGTATCGCTGGGTTGTAAAATCAACCATCGATGAGGGCTGTGTCTCAATAATACATCCCGCACACATCCATGACCTCCCGGTTCCTACTTTATATCGCTGCCGGCCTCATAGGCCTTTCCGTCTTGGCAACTGCTGCCCATGCCGCCCCTCGAATTTCCGAGTTCATGGCGGAGAACAAAGAGACGCTGGCCGACGAGGATGGAGCGTTCTCTGACTGGATAGAGATTTACAATCCGGATCCAAGCCCTGTGAATCTCGCGGGCTATTCATTGACCGATGACCTCGTGATGCCTGCGAAGTGGCTGTTCCCGAGTGTGTCCCTGCCGGGCGGTGCTTACCTTGTGGTCTTTGCATCGGGGAAAAATCGTGTGAATCCGGCAGCAAACCTACATACGAACTTCTCGCTCGAGAAATCAGGTGAGTATCTCGCGCTGGCCGCACCGAGCGGCACCTTACTGACGGAATTTTTGCCTTCCTACCCGCCTCAGGAGCAGGACCGCTCGTACGGTAGCGCTGTACCGATTTCGCAACGCACATTGATCCAGCCGGCGGCAGCATGTAAATGGATTGTGCCATCGGCCACGATTTCAAACTGGACGCTGCGAACCTTTGCCGACACGGCTTGGACATCCGGTGCAACTGGAATCGGCTATGAGCGAACCCCAATAGACCCGATTAACTATACCGCCCTCATCTCCGCGACCGGAAACGTAAAAACCGCGATGTTCAATAAGAACACGACTTGCTATATTCGAATTCCGTTCAATATTGCGAGTCCAGCGGATGTTCGAACGCTGCTGCTGCGTATGAAATTCGACGACGGATTCATCGCCTACGTCAACGGTACTCTCGTTGCCCAAGCGAATCAACCGCTGGGTGCGCCAAGTTTCAATTCAAGCGCGCTTTTTCCGGTCTTAGACGCCAACGCCGTCATTTACGAGGACTTAGATATCACCTCGTTCCGCAACTTATTGGTGAGCGGAACCAACGTTCTGGCGATCCAAGGGCTTAACGAATCGACATTGGGGGCAGATTTTCTGATACTTCCAGAATTGACCGCGACCATCGCTGAAAGCGGATTACCGATGGTAACCGGCTACTACCCATATCCGACACCGGGTGCGCCGAATGGGAATTCGTTTCAGGGGCTCGTAAAGGATACGCAATTCTCAGTACATCGCGGAATGTTTCAAACCCCGTTCACGGTCTCGCTCACAACCAGCACGCCCGGCGCACAAATCCGCTACACGACGAACGGCAGCGAGCCGACAGCGGCGACAGGCGCGGTATATACACAGCCGATCAACATTTCGACCACAACGGTACTCCGCGTTGCCGCATTTATTGCAAACTGGCAGCCGTCGAATGTGGATACGCAAACGTATATATTCGCTGGGCAGGTGAAAGATCAGCAAGCCTCCCCCTCAGGTTTTCCTACAACGTGGGGGCATTTATACGAAGGGCCAATCGTGCCGGCGGACTACGAAATGGACCCCGCCGTTTCAAATGCCCCAGCTTACTCTGGAGTAATCCAACCCGCGCTGGAGAGCACATTGCCCGTGCTGTCGCTTTCAGGCGACACTTCCGCGATCTTTGGGACATACGGCATCTACACTGACGGTCGTTTCAAAGGAACGGAGATCCCCGCTTCGGTGGAATTTTTCGGTCCGGACTCTGGCACTGGTTTTCACATCAACTGCGGCCTGAGGATTCACGGTGGAAATGCAGTCTATGAGCACCCGAAGAAACCGTTTCGCCTGCACTTCCGGAAGGAATACGGGACAGGGACTCTCGACTTTCCCCTGTATCCGGACTCACCGGTATCGAAATTCGATGTCCTTCAACTTCGCGGGGGTGGCCACGATAGCTGGGCGGTTCCGTTCGGCGGTACATCAAACGATCTCGCGTGGCACGCGACGTATGTCCGCGACCAGTTCCTTCGGCAAACCGAACAGGCCCAAGGCCGGCTCTCGCCGCACGGACGATTCGTCCACTTGTTCATCAACGGTCTGTATTGGGGGCACTATGACCTCCATGAGGTACCGAGTAATGACTATTTCGGACGCCATCGGGGCGGAACGACGTCCAATTGGGATGTCGTCGAAGCACGCGATGAGCCTGGGTATGACGTCGTTGACGGCAATGGTGATGCACTGGACGTGCTCCTATCCATGTGTCGCCCCGCCATCCGTCCTGCTGATCCGCTCATCTACGAGCAAATTCAGCGTTATCTGAACGTGGACGACTTCATTGATCATATGCTCACCCTAATATGGGCGGGACAAAACGACTGGATGGGACCAGTTTACCGAGGGGCGACGGATGCGACGGCTTTCCTCAACAAGAATTGGAACGCCGGGCGTCTCAGCCGCGGGCCGTTCGAGACTTCCTTTTTCTTCAGCGTATGGGATGCAGAGATTTCGATGGGGACACAGTTATATTCAAACACCGTCGGCCAGAATATTCTGGACTTTGATCATAGCCGCGTCGGGGAGCCTTACGGCAGCTTCTCTCCTATGGGTGCACCAGCGGAGATTTACAACGCCCTCCGCTCCAATTCGGACTTCCGTCGGCGCTTTGGGGATCATTTGCAGAAGAATTTCTTCAATAATGGCCCTATGACCGTGGCGGCCAATCAGGCTAGGCTGGCCGCACTTCGCTCGACTCTCTACCTTCCCATGGTGCTTGAAAGCGCACGCTGGGGCGACGTGAATGGCGTGGATTTCACGCGTGATGAGCACTGGGTGAACGAGATGGACTGGCTGGCGAACACATTCCTTACCCAGCGGACCCCTATCGTCCTCGCTCAGTTCGCCGCACGCGGTCTGTATCCGTCTGCATCGGCACCCGCACTCAGCCCATTTGGCGGTTTTTTACCCGTAGGCGCGCAACTGGCGATGACGAATCCCAATGCGGGAGGCGGCACCATTTATTACACCACCGATGGAAGCGATCCTTACCAGATGGCAGGACCCGTTCAAACGAAACTGGTGGATGAGAACTCGGCGACAAAATGGTGGATCCCGACAAGTGGAACACTCGGCGATACATGGAAGAATCACGCCGACCCCTTAAACATCGGACTGTGGAGCGTCGGCACTGCGGCGCTCGGTTATGATCAGGCAACCACGTACAAGCCGCATTTCAAGACGGATGTGAGTGCGATGACCGGAGCAAACGCGACAATCTACGTGCGAATTCCCTTCACCATCACCGGCCAGGCGCAACTCGACTCGATCACCGATATGACATTGCGCATCAAATACGACGACGGTTGCGCCACCTACCTCAACGGCAGCCAGCCCATCAACAGCCTCAGCGCCCCGGCAACGCTGGCTTATAACAGCGCAGCGACCGCCACCCGCCTTCTGCCGGATGCGCAGGTCTTTGCGAACATCGACTGGACGGCACAAAAATCACGCCTTGTAGTCGGCACAAACTACCTCTGCATTCAGGGTCTCAATAGCGCTTCTGGGAGCACCAATTTCCTGCTCTCAGCCGAGTTGCTCATCACGACGGGTATGAAGCTCGATGGACCGTCGCCCAGCGCACTCCCCTACGCTTCTCCTGTAACGCTTGCGCAGACCGGGAAAGTGAAGGCGCGTGTCTTCACGGCGGGAACCTGGTCCGCATTGACGGAGGCGGATTATATCGTAGGCGTCCCGGCATCCGCAGCGAACCTCGTGATGAGTGAGTTTAATTACCAACCCGCAGATCCGAATGCTGCAGAGAAGGCCGGAGGATTCACCAGCGGCTCGGATTTTGAATACATCGAGCTCTACAACCCAACCAACTCGGTGGTGGAACTCGCAGGGCTCGATTTCACCTTCGGCGTCGAGTTTGATTTTGATATAGGGGCAATCCATTCCGTTGCTCCCGGCGGGCGGGCACTTCTCGTGCGGAACGCCTCCGCCTCTGCATTCCGCTACGGCGCGGGGTTGCCAATTATAGGAGAGTTTTCCAACGGTTCCGGCCTTTCTAACAGCGGAGAGCGTCTCCAACTCTTGGACTCCGGCGGAACTCCTATATTCGACTTCGCCTACAGCAACAGCGCTCCGTGGCCGAAGCCTCCGGCCAAATCCGGATTGAGCCTTGCTCTGATCCACCCCGACTCCTTGCCCAATCCTGCTCTTCCATCAAATTGGAGGCTGAGTCGATTGCCGGGGGGGAGCCCCAATGGCGACGATCGGATCCACTTCGCATCGTGGCTTGCAGCGAACGGTGCAAGCGGTGGCGACCTTGATGACTTTGATTTGGACGGAATCCCGAACCTTGTCGAATACGCGCTCGCCGGCAATCCGGCCCAATCGGGGGTCAACGATTTGCCGTCCCCTGCGATCCAGCCATTCACAGTCGGCGGTATCACGAATAACTATCTCACGCTGACATTCCGCCGCCAGCGCGGTGCCGAGGATATCACGCTATCCGTACAGTTCTCCGACGACCTCACAACGTGGACGGAGAACGGGGTCCTGACCAGTGCGACGGAAAGTATTGACGGAACGACGACGGAAAAATGGCGTTCGGGCACTTCGATCACTGGTAACACAAATCAGTTTGGCCATGTGCGAGTGGTAAAATAATTCCCATCCAAGATCGCACCAAATTTCCTCGGAGCAGCGGGCGGGGTACTCAGGCTACCCATTTTCATAGATCCCTGCGTTTAAGCTTCATCCGTTCAGAACTTATCCAGCTACGCAAAAGCTTGGCACCCAACGAAAGACACACTAGAAGAACGAAACTGTGAAATCACTTGCTCCGAACTCGAAAATCGCCAGACTGGCATGCCTGATTCTAGTTGCCGCCTCCACGCTTGCCGTGGTCCCCGGCTGCTCAAAGCAATCCAAAGCGGAAGACTACCTGAAGCGAGCGGAGGGCTACTTTACCGCCAAGGATTTTGCCAAAGCGGAAATCGAATACCTCAATGTCCTGAAACTGGACAAAGCGAATGTCGCTTCGGTGAAGCGGCTTGCCACCATATATTACGATCAGGGCAAGATCAAGCAAGGCATCCCCTTCATCCTCGGAGTGAGGGAACTGGACAAGGATGACCTCGGGAACAGGATGAGGCTCGCACAGATTTTCCTCTCCGCTAGAAAGCTACAGGAGGCGCGAAAGGAAACAATTTACGTGCTGGACCGAGATCCAAAGAACGACGAAGCAATTTCGCTCCTCTCTGACACTGCCACGAATTCCGAGGAAATTGCAGAAACCCGCGATCGTCTGGACAAGGTGAAAGAGCAGTCAGGCGGGCGGGCACCCTGGCACCTGGCCATGGCCAATCTCGCCCTTCGCGAAGGAGCCTATCCCGCAGCAGAAGCGTCTCTAAAAAACGCGCTCGCCGCAGAACCACAATCCAGCCGGGTCCAACTCGCATGGGCTGTATTTTACATCATCCAAAAGGACCACAAGAATACTGAAGTTGCCTTCCAGAAAGCGGCGGAACTATCGCCTCTCGATCCCTCCGTCTGTCTTCGCCTCGCTGAATTCAAGCTCCTCACCGGCTTTCCCAAGGAAGGACGGGACATCCTTGAACAGTTCAATGCGAAAGTGCCTGATGCGACGCAGATCTTGCTGGCGCTTGCCAGGCTGGACTTTGATGAACGGAAATTTCCGGAGTGCTCCAAAATCGTCGATCAAATTCTGGCAAAGGATTCCGGGAACTACCTCGCACGGCTCCTGCATGCCGGACTGACCCGAATGCAAGGCAAGCCCGAAGATGCCCTAAAGGAAGCGGAGGAACTGAAGCGGGCTTTTGATGGCTCGCCGGAGGTCGCTTTCGAGCTCGCTCTGTCACAACTCCGCAACAAGGACGCGGCTGGCGCCGCCACCAGCGTTCAGGAAGCACTCCGACTAAACCCCGAATTTCCGCAGGCATCCCTCCTTCAAGCCGAACTTCTAGCTGGCAAAGGCGATTCCGCGAACGCGCTCCCCCTGCTCCAAACGTTGGTGCAAAAGCATCCGGAAATCACCCGCGCTCAGTTGCTCCTCGGCGGCGCGTACACGGCTCAAGGTCGTCTTGATGACGCACTGGCGCTCTACAAGGCGATGGAGTTGAAGTTTCCAAAAGTCGCGGACGTGCCCTTCTTGATTGGGATGACGCTCCGCCGCCAGCCAAACGGGAACGGAGAGGCGCGAAAAGCGTTTGAAAGGTCCGCCGCGATATCCCCGAATGACCTTCTCGTGAGTTACCAATTAGTGGAATTGGATATCGTAGAGAAGAACTACGCGGCGGGCCTGGAGCGCGTCAAAACCCTGCTCGAAGCGAAACCCAAGTCGGGGGGCGCCAAATACCTGGAAGCCCGGATTCATCTCGCCCAGAACAATCCAAAGGAGGCCGAGGCCGCATTGAAGACAGCGATCGAATGGGAGCCGAATTCCACGTCTGCTTACAACCTTCTGACGCAAATCTACGCCATTGGGAATCGCCTGCCCGAGGCGCTCGCAAACGTCGAGGAAATGCTCAAAAAGAATCCAAAGAATGTCCAAGTGCTGATGCAAAAAGCGCTCTTCCTCGAAAGACAGAACGACACGGCCAAGGCAGTCGCAACATACGAAGAATTGCTCAAGGTGAGTCCAGAGTTCGTCCCCGCCCTGAACAATCTGGCTCTCATCCTCTCGGACAAACTGGGCAAACATGAAGAAGCGTTCCCCTATGCCCGGAAGGCCAATGAACTCGCACCTCAGGAGCCTGCCATCTCCGACACTCTGGGCTGGGTTCAATATCGCCGGCGCGATTATCCCCGCGCACTGGCCTTGCTGCAGGATAGCGCGGGGAAACTCCCTGAAAACCCAACGGTTCAGTTCCATCTCGGGATGACCTACTACATGACGGGGCAGAAAGAACTCGCCGGCCTTGCGTTCAAGCGAGCGACCGAGTGCAAGGATGAGTTCCCCGAGCGCGCGGAAGCGCAAAAGCGGCTGTCCATGCTGGGGGGGGAATCTGACGCGGCCGATCCGACTGCCATCGCCGACCTGCTGGCCGCAATCAAAGATCAGCCCGACGATTTGCCGACACTCCTTCGACTCGGCAAAATCTATGAGCAAACCGGAGAGCCCGAAAAGGCGCGGAAGATCTACGAAGACGTCCGCAAGTTGAACGCGAAGAGCGTTCCCGCCATATTCGGCCTCGCCCGACTCTTCAGCAACGCACTGAAGAATCCCGAGCAAGCGCTTGCGCTTGCCAAGGAAGCAAGGAAACTCGCTCCGGAAGATGCGGATGTAGCGTTTTTGCTCGGACGTCTCGCGGACCAAAGCGGTGACCATCAATGGGCTTCCGAC
This sequence comes from Verrucomicrobiaceae bacterium, assembly GCA_043719365.1. Taxonomy (GTDB): domain Bacteria; phylum Verrucomicrobiota; class Verrucomicrobiia; order Chthoniobacterales; family Chthoniobacteraceae; genus SXWH01. The sequence continues at coordinate 7,540 of JAYSTZ010000913.1, forward strand.
CTCCTTCAGGAAAGCTCTCGGAAACAGCCTGAAAATAGCGAAATCCTATTCCATCTGGCTCAGGCCGTTTACGCCAATGGCCGGGTCAAAGATGCAGAGGAATTCATGACCCGCGCAGTGACTCCCCCATCCCCATCCGGCGCGACAGGAGCCAAAACCGTAGGCAGAGGATTAAGCGCTGAATTAGCGAAGGACGCGCAGTCGTTTCTCACGATGATCGCGCTATCGAATACTCCCGGCAAGCAATTGGAGGCTGAAGCACAAGTCCAACAGCTCCTCAAGGAACAGCCAGGCTGCCTGCCCGCTCTCTTTGTTTCCGGCCTCATCCAAGAAAAGAAAGGCGGGTTCAAGGAAGCAAAGCAGGCATACGAAACAATCCTAGCCGGCAACCCAAAATTTGCCGCTGCACGGAAACAGCTGGCAGGCATCTTCACCGACCAACTTGGGGACCAGCAAAAAGCGCTGGAACAGGCGACGAAGGCCAGGGAAGTGCTAGGGGACGACCCGGAACTCACAAAGCTGCTTGGAAAAATCGCCTACCAGCGCTCCGATTTCCCAGCAGCCATTCGGCTCCTCCTTGAGAGCGGACGGAAACGACCTGACGACGCGGAAATCTACTTTTTCCTAGGCATGTCCCACTACCAGCAGAAAGTGAAGGACGAAAGCAAGCGGGCTCTGGATCGAGCGCTCGCTCTGGACCCCAGTGCATCCTTCGCAACAGAAGCAAAGAGAGTCCTTGCCGAACTCGAGAATTAGGGTCTGCACCGGACGGGCTGAACGCCGGAGACGCGGACGGAAATAAGCCGGCGATAGAGCGATGCGGAACCATCGGAAGCGCCATCCACCCGGATTCTTCACAGAAAAGAGAAGAGGTGCGACAGATCGCTCTGTCTGTGCCTCTTCATCTCACGCCGAGGCAATTCACAGGCATTTGAATCTAAATCCGGCGATTGGAGTGTTCAGGGAAGGCACGGAGAGCCACGGAAAGAGGCGCTTGTGCAAAGGAGACACAAACTGGGCGAGAGCTTCGATTCTCGGAATGTATTGGTTTGTGTCAACTTCAGCGCTTTCCGTGGACGTCCATTTTACGGATCAAGGATGGAGAAGGCAGAGATAGGCGCAGAGGAAAAGTTCACGTATATTTCGGCTTCAAACCGCCGATCAAAGGCAGGGGGTTGACGGATTTCTTTACATTCTTCCGAATTTCAAGGCTTAGGCGCAGCTTCCATCAGAAAAATAATCTCATAGCAAACTGCTCTTCATCAACCTTTTGTGAATCCTTGACGCAAACAAAGAAAAAACGTGGCACGGTAGCAGCTTTATTGATGAAGGAGATTGAATCGCAGCGCGGAGCGATGGCGATAAGTTTAAACAACACACTGACACAACAACACACGGCTATGAAAATGAACAAAAAAATATTGAGCGGGCTTGCAGTGCTAGCACTGCTTGCGGTTTCTGGATCCTCTAATGCTTTCGGCGGTACGGTAACCTTGACGGCCGGTGCTTTCCAATCTGGATCGGGTGGAGAGTTCCAAGCTCACGATGACAGCAATGCCTTGGGTGCCTACATTGCCTCCTACGACCAGGTTGGCACTCCGAATTCGCTCACCGGAACCGGAAACACGGCAAGTCAAACATTCCAGACGTTTTGCATCGAATATAATGAGCACTTTTCTTTTGACGGCACCTACAACGTCGCAGGGATTTCCGATTCTGCAAGATCCGGGGGATTAGCTGTTTCAGACCATCTTTCCGTCGGCACTGCCTACCTTTACAGTCAGTTCGCGAAAGGGACATTGGCGGGCTACTCCTATGACGGAGGTGCCACCGCACGAAGAGTCTCTGCCGCTGCTCTCCAGAGCACGATTTGGTGGTTGGAAAATGAGATCGCCGGCAACACGGGCACAGTGCCCAATCCTTCCAACTCGTTTTCTGCCTTGGTGCAAGGGCTTTTCGGAGCTGTCGGCACCCAGACCGCTGGGACGAACGGTAGCGGAGGCGGTGCAGCGAGCGACACGTGGACCGGTGCTGGATCTTACACCGGACAATCAGGTTCAAACAACGTTACATTCGGAGTTTACGCTCTAAACTTGGGTGTTGGAGTTCAAGATCAATTGATTTACAAGACCCCCGGCAATACCAACGTTCCTGATGGTGGGGCGACGGTCATGCTGCTCGGTATAGCGATGGCAAGCATGGCCACCGTGCGCAGGCGCTTCCTCTAATCGGGTCGAAACGTTTCTCAATATGCAATCAAAGGCAGGGCGAAAGCCCTGCCTTTTTTTTGAGATCCAAAGCAGCCGTTTTGCTCGAAATGCAAACAACCACTTCGATTGGTTCGTCATTGATTGAAATGAGTGAACGGCATACTTTACCCACATGAGGAATCAACGCAGTCAATTCACGCTTCCCCTGTTAATCTCCGCCGGAACAATCCTGTTTGCTCTCGGAGTGTCGCACACGGCCGGAGTGAAGTTCACAGTCCGGCAAACACGGACTACAAGTGACGCCCGCCGAGCCACTCCCGATGAATCAACAAAATCCGGAATAGAACTGCTTCCAATCGAAACCAACGAAGATGGCCACTTGGGTGTTGGAATCCCGCAACCAAACAAAACTGCCGAGCTCGCTTTCAGAGAATTCGACGGCTGGGCAGACGCCTTTAACTCGGAACTTCGACCCGAGATCCGTAAAACGATGTTAGCGCGTGGAGAGTCAATCGCTAAAAGCCGGCGCGCGGCTTTGAAACATCTCATTGAAACAGATCCAAAGCGGGCGATTGCACTTGCGGTGCCGCATGCATTGCGACTGAGTTTGCCTGGGGCGATCCGACGTCAATTAGAGGAGCGCATTAGCGAGTGGGGCGACCTTGGGGTCACGGTCACATGTAGCTTTGACCAGAAATTACACTCGCATGAAGTGTCCCGCCGAGTCACGGTCGCTGATCAGGCATATGCGGCCTTTGTTTACGGCAAAAGGCAGCATCAAGTATCGCAAAAGAAAACTTGGGTCGAAGGTATCGCTATAGATCAATCGCTCGCTCTCGCGGACATTGCGGAAAGGTCGCCTCCATCAGGCAACAACGGACTGCCGAGGTTACCTTTGGCAGGTGACGTCGGCGGTGGAAGCGGGTACTCCCCCCAATTGCCCACTGCAAATAGCAGCTATACGCAAGGCACGAAGCGACTTCTCTTTATGCGCGTCAGCTTTCCTGATGACACATCGGAGCCAATGAGCGAATCCGCCGCCGTCGAATTGATGAACCGCGTGAATCAGGTCTATGTAGGCTATTCATACAACACGACCTCCATTATCAGCGACGTGACTCCTTTGTTGCTGCTCCCGAAGACGAAGTCCGCCTACAGTGGACAATCGCCACAGGCTCTACAAACGGACGCGAGGGCTGCTGCTCTCGCAGCCGGCTACGCAACAGCGAACTATGACTTTGACATTGTTAGGAACAACCAGATTCCGGGACCGAACTTTGCGTTTGCCGGTCAGGCAGACGTGGGCGGCAAAGGAATGGTCTTACAAAACTCTCTCCTCTACGTTGTGGTTCATGAACTGGGACATAATTACGGGTTGTGGCATGCCAATTTTTGGAATGCGAGCGGCGACAGCATCATCGGTCCAGGAAGCACTTCCGAATACGGAAACACCTTCGACACGATGGGATCCCAGACTCCGGATGCCGGGAGTTTCGAGTTCAACGCGCAGTTCAAGTATCAACTTCAGTGGTTACCTTCTTCCTTCGTGCAGACAGTTACGAGTTCAGGCATTCATCGGATTTTTGCATACGATGTCCCAAACCTGCTCGGAGGTCAGAAGTTCGCGCTCCGTGTGAGAAAAGACTATTCGCGCGAGTACTGGGCCGAATACCGACAAAAACTGGTCGGCAATCCGTGGACGCAAAATGGCATCCTGCTTAACTGGAGCCCGTTCGGCAACTCTACGGGAGACAGTTTGGGAGGGACGACATTGCTCGATACGACGCCGGGAACCGCGAGCTCAAGCGGCAGTCGAGAAGACGCGCCGGTGGTCATCGGCCGTACTTTTTCAGATGCCGCCGCCGGCATCCACATCACGCCCTTAGCCAAAGGATCCAATGGCTCGGACAAATGGATCGACGTGCAGGTGAATTTGGGTGCCTTTTCCGGAAACATATTCCCTACCCTGAACTTGTCAGCGAACCAGACTACTGTCGCGACCAATGTCCCGGTCGGATTCACCGCTACTGGTTCGGATGGGAATGGCGATTCCCTTGCTTATTACTGGGATTTTGGAGACCTGACTTTCGGTACCAATGATTCCACAGCAACCAAAAGTTGGAGCACTGCAGGAGAATACGTTGTTCGGTGTATCGTGAGCGATATGAAAGGTGGCGTTTCCAGCCGGAGCATCGCCATTACTGTTGGTTCGCCCGGAACTTCTCGGCTCAGCGGTCGCGTAACGGTCAACGGACAACCGTTGGAGGGTGTAAGGATTCACAACGGTCTCACCGGTGCGCTCTATCGCGGCGGGTATTCTGACGAAGACGGGAACTATACGCTCACAAACCTCGCATCGGGCAGTTTTACTCTGTTCGCATTGAAGGACGGCTACACCGTGACAGCATCGGGCTTCAGCAATCCTGTCACAGTAGGGTCTGGCCTCACCGATCAGCACTGGACTGCGACTCAAGGACCAGTCTTGGGCATTTCCGCAGCAGACGCCTCGGCCTCGGAAATCGGCCCTGATCCGGGTACATTTACGGTTGCCCGCTCAGGCTCTCTGGCATCCCCGATCACTATGAAATTCAGCCTCTCCGGCGGAGCGACTTATCTTACGGACTACACACTAGTACCGACGCCGGCAATGAGTTCAAGCTATCAGCTGACGATCCCAGCTAATGTGGCTTCAATGAACATCGTCCTGACGCCTCTGATCAATGCGATCGCCGAAGGTCCGGAAACAGTGACTTTGACCATCGTTGAGGATCCCGCTTACACGCTCGGCGCCTATTCCGAGGCCACCGTCACAATCTCTGACGGCCAGGCCGCAGGCATGCCTGCGATAAGTGTCTCCGCTCTCGATGACTCCGCACCCGAGTCCGGTAATGATAGCGGAATTTTTCGATTTACCCGGAGCAACGTGGGAACCGGCAACCTGACGATCTACTATTCTGTTGCTGGCAGTGCTACAAGTGGCGTCGATTACTCGGCGCTGAGCGGTGTCGCGACCATTTCGGGAGGCCAGACTAGCGTTGATGTAGCGTTTAACTCAATTGACGATGCCAATGTGGAAGGAAACGAAACCGTGACGGTAACGACTTCCGCGAATGCGACTTATACAATGTCTACTCCTGCCTCGGCAACAGTCAAAATTGTGGATGACGACCCCGTTGCCGTCACGATTGCGGCTACCGGCAATGTCGCGACCGAACAGGGCGACCCCGGCACTTTCACTGTGACGCGAACGGGAAGCCTCTCGGCTAATTTGGTCGTAAATTACACTATGGGCGGCAGCGCGACCCAAGGTTTAGATTACACCGCGCTGTCGGGCTCTATCACAATCGTCGCCGGACAATCCACGGCAAGCTTCAATCTCACCACAATCAATGACAGTTTGGCGGAGGGCACCGAAACTGCCGTGGCCATTCTCAGCAGCAGCCCAGTTTACAATATTGGGAATTCCGGCGCTGCCACAGTCACGATCAACGACGATGACGGTGCGGGAATCACCCTCACTGTACCTGATGGCTCGGCGTCCGAGGCTGGCGCGAATCCCGGAACCTTTCGATTCACCCGGACGGGCAGCACCGCCGGCCCGTTGACGGTCAATTTCCTGATCGGTGGCACGGCATTTCTGGGTGGCGACTACGCGACGAGCAATACGAGCGGCTCCGGCTACACCAACAGCATTATCATCCCCGCAGATTCTCTCTCGGTGGACCTGACCGTCACCCCGGTTGACGATGCCATCAAGGAGGGCAATGAAACTGTCACGGTCACCTTGCAAAACCCGGTCACTTCTAGCTACTCGGTGATTACTACGAGCCCGCAGATCGTTACCATTGCAGACAACGATAGCGGGGGCTTGGTGGGCGTCAGTTGGGCCTCTTCTGCCTCCAG
>JAYSTZ010000914.1:0-2307 GCA_043719365.1 Verrucomicrobiaceae bacterium
ATCGGCGACCCCGGAAAACTGGCCGGTGCCATCGGTGAAGTGCTCATTGCCACTGCATCGGGATTGCTCATCGCGATCCCTGCATTCTTTGGATTTTACTGGCTGAAGAACCGCTCCGCCAAGCTCGTGCATGACTTGCAGGACGGGATCGGCGTGGTCTTCAAAAAGATGCCCTACGAGCACATGGTCGGAGCGCACCTCGGCGACGACGAACTGTACGCTGCGCTTCCAAACTGGGTGCAGCAGGCGCAGCCCGAACCGCAGCAAGCTTAATTACCTCGCAACCATGAACCGGAGGACTTTCTGACATGGCTGGCGGAGGAGGCGGAGCTGATGGCGATCCCGAGTTTCAGATTGCGCCGATGATCGACGTGCTGCTGGTGATGCTCATCTTTTTCATGAGTATCACGTCCGCGCAGGTCATCAAAGTGAACGTGAAAGGGCTGAACCTGCCTGTGTCGCCAAATGCATTGAAGAAAGACAACACGCGGAACGAAGCCATCGTCAACGTGCTTTGGGACGCTGCGAAGAAAAAGCCCATCTTCAACATCGACGGCAAAGAGTATAAGGAAATCAAGCAGGTCGCGGAGCAGATCAAACTCATCAAGAAAAACGGCGAGCGAGTGCAGGCAAAAAGTGCGAATCAGGAGTTCCGGGTCGTCATCCGCGGCGACCGCGAGGCGACGGCGCTGAGCATCAACAATGTGCTGAACGCCGCGGGCGAAGCAGGAATCGCGGATGTTTCTTTCTCCGTCTATAACAAGGAGGGCGGCTAGACGATGAAACGCGTTGCAGTGGATCCAAACGAAGGAACGGTGGGTTTTCAAATCGCGCCGATGATCGACGTCGTCTTCGTCATCATGCTCTTTTTCATGGTCATGGCTGGCGCAGTGAAAGTTGAGAAGGAGCACAACTGCCGGCTGCCCGGCACTGTCGATACCGCGAAAGAAGTGCCATTCGCCGACGAGCAGGTGATTTCCGTGACCGCGAAGGGCGACGTCCTTCTCAACGAAGAGCCGATGGCCGCCGCGAACGACAAGCTGATGCCCAAGCTCCGCGACATCCTCAAGCGCGTGAAAGCAAATTGCGACGCCGCCAAGACGCCCGCCGTCCTCACGATCGCGAGCGAGCAGTTGGCCAAGCACGGACGCACGATGGATGTTCTCGACTGCGCAGCGGAAGCGGGCATCACCGATGTGAGCTTCAATCTCGTGGAAGAGGAGTAGATGAACGCACTTTGGGCTTTGCGACTCGTTCACAAGCGATGAACCTCGAAACGGCGATGGAGTGTCCACGAAATACACAAAAGACACTAAAAGATGGTTTTAGAAAGAATTGGGCGGTCACCCAATGGGTGAGTGTCCCGATTACTGCGAGTCCTTGGTATTTCGTGTTATTAGTGTCTTTCGTGGACTCCCAATCACGTTTCTAGGATGATTTCTCTCGAAGCCGCCCGCGCACTCATCGCCTTCGCCTGTCACGCATTGCCGCCGGAACGCGTGCCGCTCGCAGACGCGCTCCGGCGTGTGCTCCGCGAATCCGTTGCGGCGACGGAAGACTTCCCTGCTTTTGACCGGAGCGCTTTCGACGGCTACGCGCTTCGCTCAGCGAACGCTCCCGGCAAACTTCGCGTCGTCTCGGAATCCGCCGCCGGAAGCAGCAGCGACCGCGCACTGGGACCGGGCGAATGCGCGCGCATTTTTACCGGAGCAGCGCTGCCTGCGGGAGCCGACGCGGTCGCCATGCAGGAAAACTGCCGCCGCGATGGCGACAACGTGGAGATTCCCGCAATCGCGCAATGGGAAGGCGTGCGCCGCCGTGGCGAGGATGCCGCCGCGGGCACGGTGCTCCTTCATCGAGGGACGCAGCTTGGCGCGGTCGAGTCCTCCTTGCTCGCACAAGTCGGCCACACGCAACCGCTCGTCGGCACCGCGCCGCGCATCTTCCACGTGGTCACCGGCAGCGAACTCGTCCCGCCCGACCAAGCGCCCGGCCACGGCGAAATCCGCGACAGCAACTCCACGCTCATCGCCGGACTGATCGCCGCGTCCGGCGGCCGCCTCATCGCCGCGCAGCGTGCCGGCGATGATTTGCCGAAACTGCTCACCGTCCTTGGTTCGCAGCCGGATTTCGACTGGGACATCGTGCTCATCTCGGGCGGCGCGAGCGTTGGTGACTACGACTTCGGCGCGCGGGCGTTGCGCGAGCTCGGCTTTAGCATCCACTTCACACAGCTCAACCTCCGCCCCGGCAAACCGCTCATCTTTGCCACACGCGGACGCCAGCTCGCATTCGTCATCCCCGGCA
>JAYSTZ010000915.1:0-5288 GCA_043719365.1 Verrucomicrobiaceae bacterium
GAGCGACCCGCAGCTTCAACGGGAGTGGCAGCATGGCCGCGCTGGTGATCTTCACGGACCGCACGCAGGCGCTGGTGCGAATCGATGTGCCGTAGGGCCGTTGCGCGAAGTGGACAACGTCGGGGCTTCCGCTAAATGTTAGCTCATGTCTCGCCGCCAACGTTCTTCTTCTGCACGCCCGTCTTCACGCCTTTGGCTGAAGATTGTCGGGGCGCTTTCCGTCCTGTTGGTTGCGGCGATTGTGGCGGCGTTCGTTTGCTTCAAATCATTGGCTATGAATCATCTTCGCTCGCCGGAATTTCGCCGGCAGGTGGAGGCCGGGGCCGGGCAGGATTTGCGGGCGCGAGTGGAGATTTTTCCGATTCGGTTCGAAGGCGGGCAGTTTTATTCGGACGGGCTTTCCGCTCTCGGGGGACCAGATGCGGGATTTCATTCTGTCAAGATAGAGAATGTGCGTGGCGACTTTCGCCTCCCTTCGCTGTGGCAGCTCATTGTGGGCGAGCACAAGGGCTTCGTGGACAATGTGGAGGTGCAACGATTCGATGCGGACTTCGATGACCTGCGAACGGAAATGGTCGTGCCGGCGAAGGAGAAGCATCAGCACTCGGAAGTTCTCAATATAGCGGTGCGTGATGCCCGGCTAAAATGGAGGAGCGGTGGGCTTGTGAATCTCGCCGTGAAAGTCACGCCGCGGGACAAAGGCTGGATGTTCGAGGGGAGTGGCGGGCGCATCAATCAACTCGGACTGCCTTTGATCGACGTGTCGAGCATCCGGGCGATGTACAATGAGCCCGTGTTTTATCTTCAGGAACTCGTCGCTCGCCAGGATGGCGGAGAGATCGTCGCTTCCGGAGAAATGCGCCCGCAGGACAAGGCGGACATGCAGTTCGTGGTGAAAAGCGTGAACGTCACTCCATTTCTGCCGGATGATTGGCGCGCACGGCTCCATGGACGGCTCGCTGGCGATGTGCATGCGATTTTCTCCACGCGCGATGGAGATAGTTCGCCCGCCCAGATTTCCGGAAAGCTGCGGCTGGAAGGCGGACATATCGAGGCGCTGCCGGTGCTCGCGAAGCTCGCGGAGTTCACGAAGACGGAGCAGTTCCGCCGGATGCGGCTGGATGAGTTGAGCGGTGAGTTTTCCACCCAGCCGAAAGGAATCTCGGTGTCGAAGTTCGTTCTCGAATCGAAGCAACTGCTGGTCGTTCGCGGTGCGTTCACGATCATCGATGATCAGGTGGAAGGATCGTTCGATATCGGAATCACCCCCGGCCCGTTGCAGTGGTTGCCGGGGTCGCAGGAGAAGGTTTTTACCGTCAATCGCGATGGCTACGCATGGACCACGATGCGGGTGACGGGACCCACGTCTGCGGTGAAGGAAGACCTCACGGCGCGCCTCGTCGCGGCTGCGGAATCCGCAGCGATCCAGAAGGTCACCGATACCGCAAAGGGCGTGATCGAGAACGGAGTGAAAGGCGGCGTGGATACCGCTGTGGATGCCGCGAAGAAAGGCGTCGGCGGCGCGCTGGATCTCCTCTTTGGAAAATAGACGGGCGGCTATTGCTGGTTTTTTCCGCGACGCAGGACGAAGGGTTCACTCTTGGCAATGGCGGCAACGAGGGCGGAGAACTTCCATTGGTTCTTCCCGAGCGAATCCACAATTCGATCCACGGCGCGATCATCGTAGCTCTCCAGACCGCGACCGAGGGCGTAAATGAGCATTTTTTCCGCGACACAGCGTCCAAACTTTTGGCGTTGGTCCTTCAGCATGTTCTTCAGGTCAGCGAGGCTGTGAAGCTGAAGGCCTGCGACCTTGCCGCCGATTTCCAGCGGTTTTCCCTGCTCATCTTTGTCCCTCCAGCGGCCCACGCCGTCGAAGTTCTCCAGCGCAAACCCCATCGTGTCCATTTTCAGATGGCAGTTCGCGCACTTCGGGTCGGCGCGGTGTTGCATCATCTTCTCGCGAAACGTTCCGGTGAGCTCCTTGCGCGAATTGTCCTCGATGCTCGGCACATTTGGTGGTGGCGGCGGTGGTGGTTCGCCGAGGATTTGTTCGAGGATCCATTTCCCTCGTTTCACCGGAGACGTGCGGGTGGGATTCGACGTGACAGTGAGGATGCTGCCTTGCGTGAGCAGGCCGCCGCGCGGAGTGCCGGCGAGCGACACGCGCTTGAAGTTCTCGCCGTCGTATCCGTTGGGTGGATAGATTCCATAGGCCTCACCGAGTCGCCGGTCGAGGTAGGTGAAGTCGCCATCGAGCATATCGAGGATGCTGCGATCTTCGCGCGCGATTTCGGTGAGGAAAAGGCGTGTCTCTTCAATCATCGACTTTCGCAGGCTGGGTCTCCACTTGCGGAAAACCTGATCGTCTGCCTGATGAGTCGCAAGGCGTCGAAGTTGCAGCCATTGCATCCCGAAATTCTCCACGAGAGCCTCGGCTCGCGTGTCCTTCAGCATCCGATGAATTTGTGCGTCGAGATTGGCAGTGAGCTTCCGGTCGTTGGCGAGGCGCATCAGTTCCTCATCGGGCATGGTTGACCAAAGGAAGTAGCTCAACCGTGTGGCGAGGTGAAACTCGTTGAGCGGATGCGCCTCCGGGTTCTCCGGCTGGTCGTCCGGCTCCATTCGGAAAATGAACTTCGGCGACGAGAGAACTGCGATGACCGACTCGCGAATCGCAGCGGGGAATTTCGCGCCGCGGGCGAGTGCGGATTCGGCGATTGCTGCGACGCGGTCGATCTCGTCCTTTTGTACCGGACGCCGCCACGCTCGCGACATGAAGAACGTCATGATCTCGCGAATCTGTTCCGGCGGAGTTTTGCTCGCGACCCCGTTCATCCAGCGTCGCATGAACGGCGTGGAGAAATCCGTGGTCTCTTCTGTTTCCAGATATTCAAGAAAGACCGTGGGCGGCGGATTTGCAGCTTCATCCTTCAAGAGTGCAATCGCGATGCGCTCCATCCCTTTGATGTAGGGGAGTTTTACCTCGAGCAACTGCGCGTCTTTTTCCGAGCGTGCAGTGACTTCAACTTCGCGAAGCACGCGGAATTTTGCAACTTGCTGCACCTTTCCGATCTCCAGCGCGCCTGCCCGGCTGGTGTCGGGATTTTCCATTTTGTCACCCGCCACGATCATTGCGATTCGCACGGGCCTGCCCGTTGGAGACTCCGCGTAGGCTCGGGTGCGGAATACGTATTCAGTTCCTTCCTTCGGCTTGAACGGAGTGTTCACCGGCCCCGTACCGACGTGGTCCTTGCCGGGCGTCATCGTCCGGAATTGACCGCGCATCGGCGTGGATGCGGACCCCGGTTCGGTGTAGCGGCCGGACATGTGGCGCTTTTGTCGCGCAGGTAGTTCGGACGGGATTGCACCGCTCGCGACCGCTGAGGCGGCGTCGAGATAGCGCTCCATCAGGACTGGAGAAATGGACAGCACATCTGCGATGTTGTCGAACCCATGCCCGACATCGTCGCTCGGGAAATCAGCGGCAGGCTGGAAATCCACGCCCGTCAGATCGCGGATGGTATTGTTGTATTCCACGCGATTCAGCCGCCGCAGAGTCACGCGGCCGGGGTCGGGTTTTGCGTTTCGATCCGACTCTGCGAATACCGCCCGTGCGCTTTCGAGGAAAATGCGGCGTTCATCGTCCATAGGCTGCGGTTCATCGTCGGGCGGCATCTCATGCTGCTCTACCACGTTGAGAATCGTCTTCCATTTCTTCCGGTCTTTCAGGAGTGACGCTCCATCACGAAAAAGATGCAGCGCGATGTCTCCCTTTTGTTTTTTCTGCCCGTGGCAGGAAGTGCAGTTCTTCTCCATAAACTGGACGACTGCCGTTTCAAACGGCTGCGGCGCGGCTCCGACCGCCGCAACCCAGAAGAGAAAAAATACCGCACCAAAGACTCGCATAGATGGCAGTGACAACCAGCGCGGGCGCGGAAGCTTTGGCTGCTCGGCGGAACTCATACCATCTCGCAGAGAAGATCAGACCGAAGATGAGGTGACTACGAAGCTCGCGAAAGCCGCGAAGGAGAGGGCTTCATTTCCGTGTCATCTTCGCGTTCTTCGCGGCCTTCGTAGTCAATTTGTTTTTGGAAGACGGTATCAGGCCACGAAAATTTCCCCGACACTGTCAGCGAGCATTTTTCCGCGCGGTGTGAGGCGGAGCGCGTCGCCGTGGACTTCGAGCAGTCCGAGTGTTTCAAACTTTGCGATATCTTCGGCCCACGGTGTGAGTTCGGCTCGCGGAATTCCTTCGCTCATGCGGATGCGAAACGCGGCAATCTCGCCGATGCGCTGGGCATCGGTGAGTTCTTCTCGAAAACCGGCGGTGCGCTCTCCTGCTAAAGATCGGCGCGTGTATTCGGCGGTGTCGCGGACCGCTTCCCAGCGGTGAAGTCCCACCGTTGAGAATGCACTGGGGCCAAATCCGAGGTAGTCCGCGCCGAGCCAGTATGCGCGGTTGTGCCGGGATTCGCGGCCTGGTCGCGCGTGATTGCTGATCTCGTATTGTTCGAAGCCGGCAGCGGAGAGGGCTTCCATCGTATGTTCAAAAAGTTGCGCGTCGTGCTCGATGTCCTGCACAAATGTGCCGCCGGTGAGCTTGCGGAAATACTCGGTGTCTTCCTCGTAGGTGAGGCAATAAGTGGAGATGTGGTCGGGGGCGAGGGCGACCGTTTTCGCGACCGTGGCGTGCCACTGCGCAGCGGTCTGGCCGGGGACGGAAAACATCAGGTCGAGATTCACCGCCGGGATGCCCGCTTCGCGCAGGGTCTCGTAGGTTCTCTCGGCTGCGGCCGCAGTGTGGACGCGGCCCAGGGTTTTCAAAAGGGCGTCGTCCCACGACTGCACGCCGAGGCTCACCCGGGTCACACCGTGTTCGCGGAGCAGTCGTGCTTTTGAAGGTCGGACAGTGGCCGGGTTTGCCTCCAGTGAAAGCTCTTCCACATCGGAGAAGTCGATCAGCTTGCGCAGCCCGCCGAGGAGCATGTCGAGCTGTTCCTCAAGCAGCGCGCTGGGCGTGCCGCCACCAAAATAGATGGTGCGCGGGCGGATGTCGTATTCATCGCAAGCGCGTCGAGCGTCGGAGAGCAGGGCTTCGACGAAGGCGGTGTTTTTGTTCTTCGCTCCGGTCTCTACGTAGAAGCTGCAGTACGGGCAAAGCTTCGGGCAAAACGGGATGTGAAAGTAAAGGTGACGGATGCTTTCCGGCATCGCGGCGCGTTATTTCACGCGCTTGATGACGGCCTGCTCAAGCCGGTCCACATAGGCGTCGAGGCTCGGCTCCA
>JAYSTZ010000916.1:0-5286 GCA_043719365.1 Verrucomicrobiaceae bacterium
CGACGCGCGACGGTAGTAGGACAGCCTTCTAGGCTGTCGGAGTGGGATGGGCTTCCAGCCTGTCCAGTTTCCCCCTCATCCCTTCGCAAAGGCTCCTGCTTGTCGCTCTGGACGGGCTGGAAGCCCCATCCCACCCCGACAAGCAGCTTTCCACTTTTAATCACACCCAGCCGGAATAGGGGATTATCCCGTTACTTGCCAAGCTCTGCGTCACGGCTACTCTGCGCGCCTCATGTTCAGTCTGCTTGCCGATAAACTACAGGGCGTCTTCCGCGATCTCTCGGGAAAAGGGAAGATCTCAGAATCCAACATCACCGATGCACTTCGCGAAGTGCGGATGGCGCTTTTGGAGGCCGACGTTCATTTTCAGGTAGCGAAGGATTTCATCGCCCGCGTGAAAGAACAGGCGATGGGCGAAGCCGTGCTGAAGTCCGTATCGCCCGGCCAGCAGATCGTCAAAATTTTCCACGATGAACTCACGCGCGTCCTCGGCGGAGAGGCGTCGGAGCTAAACCTCACACCGCCCGCACGGCTGCTCATCGTAGGCTTGAACGGGGCAGGAAAAACGACGACGTGCGGCAAGCTCGCGAACTATTTGCGCAAGCAAGGAAAGGCCCCGGCGCTGATCGCGTGCGACCTCTACCGGCCCGCTGCGATCGAGCAATTGGCGACGCTCGGCAGGCAGCTCGGAGTCCCTGTTTTCACCCCGCCTCCGGGCGAGACCAACGTCCTCGTCGCCGCAAAGCTCGCGCTCCAATGGCTCTCGGAGACGCCACATAACGTGGCGATTTTCGACACTGCCGGGCGGCAGGAAATCGACGAAGCGCTCGTCAAAGAAGTCCAGCAGCTCAAAGAAATGCTCCAGCCGCAGGAGGTGCTGCTCGTTGCCGATGCGGCGACCGGCCAGCAGGCGGTGAGTGTGGCGACGCACTTCCACGAAGCCCTCCAAATCACCGGGCTGATCCTCACGAAATTGGATGGAGATGCCCGCGGCGGTGCGGCCCTTTCCATGCGCGAAGTGACCAAGCAGCCCATCAAATTTGCCGGCCACGGCGAGAAAATGGACGCCTTCGAGGTCTTCCACCCCGACCGTCTCGCCGGGCGCATCCTCGGAATGGGCGACATCGTCACCCTCGTGGAGAGCGCGGCAGCGGCGATCGACGAAAAGGATGCAAAGCGCATGGAGCAGCGCATGATGCGGGCGGAGTTCGATTTCAACGACTTCCTCGAAATGTTCGCCATGATGAAGAAGCTCGGCCCCATGGAGAAAATCCTCGGTATGTTGCCCGGCATGGGGAAAATCGCCGACATGAACATCGACGAAAAGCAGCTCTCTCGTCCCAAAGCCATTGTGCAATCGATGACCCACGAAGAGCGCGCCAAGCCCGACATCCTCAACGCCCGCCGCCGCCAGCGCATCGCTCGCGGAAGCGGCACAACCGTCACCGAAGTGAACGAGATCATCTCCCGCTTCAACGAGATGCGCAAGATGATGAAGCAGATGCCCATGATGCAAAAGATGATGGGAAAGAAAAAAGGCAGAGGGATGTTCGCCCGGTAGTCACGGCTCTCGTTTGAAGACGATGGGGCTCATCCCGTAAGGGCACGTAACTTGATGGAGAAAAGCCTTGGCATGTCACGCGGTATCGGTAAGGTTCCGGCCCTTCAAAATGACGAGAAGCAATTCTCCCGTCCCGAAGCCATCGAGAAAACGGTGCGTTTCAGAGCGTGAGAGCGGTGAGACCGTCATTGAAGAAAGTAATACAATCCTGCGCTTCTCAAAATGGGGCATGGGACAATGAAACAGATGCCTCGGCTTCAAAAGATAATTTCCCATCAACAGGGAGGAAGTCTTTTAACCCGGGGCTGAATTTTCAGAACAACTAACCGAAACAAAGATAATTATGGTCGTCATCCGACTTCGCCGCGAAGGCACTAAAAACACACCTTACTACAAAGTTGTAGTCGCAGATCAACGGAGCCCCCGTGATGGGAAGTTCATCGAGATCATCGGCAATTACGATCCGAGAAAGCCAGGCCTGAACTCCAAGATCGATCTCGATCGCGTTGAATACTGGGTCAAGAGCGGTGCGCAGCCTAGCGATACGGTGAAGAGCCTGATCAAGCAGGTCCGCCGCGCCAACGTGGCGACTGCCGCTTAAGTAAACGGCTCACGCCGTTTCACCGAAGAAATTTCAAAACCGAGTGCCGCAAGCAGGTTCATTCCTGCTTGCGGCATTCGGCGCTTTACGAACTCCATGCCGTTCAGGTAGTAAGCGAATCACCATGGAACGCTTCCTAGATTACGTCCTTCGCCAGCTCGTCGATTTCCCCGACGAGATGCTCATTTTGAAAGAAGATGCCCCGAAAAAAACCACTTTCAGGGTACGGCTCGCCAGAACTGATGTCGGCAAAATCGTCGGCAAAGGCGGTTCGACAATTCAGGCACTTCGCAACCTTATGTCCGCCGCTGCGGCCAAGAAGGGAGAAAAAGTATTCCTCGAAATCGAGGATCAAGACGGTCGCTGACAGATTTTCTGTCCTTTTGATGCCACGGAGAGCGGTAGCCTAAGCGCATTTACCACTACGGTTCCACCTCCTCGCAGATTCACCCTGCAATACGATGAAAATCCTCTTCGCGCTTATCGCACTCCCTTCTCTTGCCCTCGCCCAGATCAAAGCCGGGTTCGCCGACCGTGAAGTGGTGCCCGATGTCGGGATGGAGTATCCCGGCAACTACGGCAAATCCATCGCGACCGTCGTCCACGATCCGCCAAAAGTCCGCGCTGCGGTCTTCGACGATGGGAAAAAGAAGATCGCCATTGTCGGCCTCGACGCCCTCGGAATCCGACGCGAGACCGCAGAGGCAGCACGCAAACTCATTCAGGAAAAGACTGGCATCGCGCGGGAAAATATCCTGCTCACTGCTTCGCATTCCCACACGTCCGGACCGACGGTGATGGTGATGCCCGGCGAATACGATCACGCCGATGCGCACGTCCAGATGCTGGCGTACGAAAAATCATCCGGGGCCGACCCGAAGTATCTCACCCGCTTCATCACCGGAATTGTTGATGCCGTCACTGCGGCGAACGCGAACGCTACGGAAGTCGAACTGTGCTTCGGCGTGGGCAAGGAAGACAAGGTGGCATTCAACCGCCGCCAGCGGATGAAAAACGGCCTCAGCTTTTCGCACGCCGGTCGTGGAAACCCCGATATCATCGGCTACGCTGCGCCGATCGACCCGGACGTGAGCGTCATCGGTGCGTGGAGCAAGGAGGGCAAGCCCCTCGGCGTGATCGTGAACTTTTCCTGCCACGCCACCACCGGCCCTGCTCCGTTCTCGGCGAACTGGGTTCACTACCTCGAAAAAACAATCCGCGGCGGACTCGGCGCGGACATTCCCGTCGTCTTTCTCCAAGGCGATAGCGGGGACATCACCCAGGTGGACAATCTCGATCCATTCGCTCCGAAAAATGGCGACTATTACGGACAGCTCATCGGCGGCTGCGTCGGAGCCGAAGCATTGAAAATCCTATACCGCGCAGATCGGAGCGCCGGGCCGTTCACCGTGGATAGCGTGGGAAAAACCTGGCGCATCCCACGCCGGACTCCCGATCCCGCGAAAGTCGAACGAAGTCTCGTCATGACAAAGAAATCGCCGAAAGAAGTCGGGACGACCGAATGGGTCTTCGCCAAAGAAATCGTGATGCTCGACGCGCTGCTCAAAAAAGAACGGGATGTCGAAGTGGAAGTGCAAGTCATGCAAATCGGCCCGGCTGCTTTCTTCTCCACGCCCGCAGAGTATTTCGTGGAGTTCGGCCTAGAGTTCAAAAAGAAGTCCGGTTTCCCGATGTCGATGCCCGTCGAACTGACGAACGGCTGTGTCGGTTACGTTCCGACCGAGGAGGCTTTCGGTCCTAACGGCGGGGGCTATGAGACTCGCCTGACAAGCTACTCGAATCTCGAGATTTCTGCGGGGCGGCAAATGCTTGATGCGGGTCTCGAACTCGCCCGGAAGCTGACTCCGATGCCCATGCCTACCGGGACAAAAGCGCCGCCGTGGAAAGAGGCGTGGACTTACGGCTCCGTGCCTCCGGAAATCAAATAGAGTTCACGCCAAAACGTCCTTGATGACGTGCCCGTGGACATCCGTCAGGCGACGGTCAATGCCGCTCTGTCGGAAGGTGAGCTTTTCGTGGTCGATGCCGAGAAGGTGCAGGATCGTCGCGTGCAGATCGTAGCAATACGTGACGCCCTCCACTGCCTTGAACCCAAGCTCGTCGCTGCTTCCGTGGGTGATTCCGCCTTTGATCCCCGCACCCCATAGCCACGTGACAAAAGAACCGCCGTTGTGGTCGCGTCCGAGCGAGCCTTGCGCGTACGGCGTGCGGCCAAACTCAGTGGTCCAAACCACGAGCGTATCGTCGGCGAGACCGCGTGCTTTAAGATCATCGAGAAGCGCGACGATGGGCTGGTCCACGCTGAGAGCCATCGGTGGAAGCTCGGTCTGGATGTTCCCGTGATTGTCCCAGTTCTGCGTGGCTCCCTGCGGGCCGCTCCATACTTGCACAAAACGGGTGCCGCGTTCGACAAGCCGACGCGCCAACAGACAGCGGCGTCCGAAGTCTTCCGTCGTCGGAGCATCGAGTCCGTATGCGGTGCGAGTAGCCGCGGTTTCGCGCCCGACATCGAAGGCTTCGGGCGCGCTGAGCTGCATTCGAGCGGCGAGTTCATAGCTGGCGATTCGGGCTTCGAGCCTCGTGTCGTCGGGATGCGCGGACGCTTGCTGACGGTTGATTTTTTGCAAAAGCGCAAGGGCATCGCGGTCGGCTTCCGGTCCCGTGAATGCGTGCTTCTTGTCCGCAAAAAGATTGGGCACGGGAGGGACGGCGGCGGCGTTGATGATGGTTCCCTGGTGCTTCGACGGAAGAAATCCGGCGGAGAAATTCGCCTTCTGATTGTACGGCAATCCGCGCGGGTCGGGCAAAACGACGAACGTGGGAAGCTCCTCCGAAAGACTGCCGAGCGCATACGAAATCCACGCGCCCATGCACGGAAAGCCCGGCAGAATGAAGCCCGTATTCATCATGTAGCTGCCGGGGCCGTGGACGCTCGTTTTGCTGGCCATTGCCATCAGGAATGCCAGCTCGTCCACGCGCTTTGCTTGATGCGGAAACATCGAACTCACCCAACGCCCGCTCTGCCCATGCTGCGCAAATTCAAACGGGCTCTTCATCACCGCGCCGGCTGGAGCAGTCTGGCCTTCTGGCTTATCCTTAGGTC
>JAYSTZ010000917.1:0-5286 GCA_043719365.1 Verrucomicrobiaceae bacterium
CCCGCTTCGACGCCGGGTTGATGGTAGGCGTTGATGTTGACGAGGACGCCGTAGTAGCCGACGGCACGATCGTATAGCGCGATGAGGGCGCCGATAATGCGCGGGCTGACTTGCGGGATGCTGATGGTGAGGTTGTCGCGGCCCGCTTCGTAAAGGGCGGTGCGGGTGCCGCGGAGGAACCCTTGCAGGAAGTCGCCGGTGGCCACGCCGGGTTCGACCTCGATACCGGCGGTGTTGCGGGATTGGCGGACTTCGATAAGTGTTGCAAAGAAGTTGTTCACGCCGTCGCGGAGCTGCTGGACGTAGGCATGCTGGTCGGTGGAGCCTTTGTTTCCGTAAACGGCGATACCTTGTTCCACGACATTGCCATCGAGGTCGAGACGCTTGCCGAGGCTCTCCATGACGAGCTGCTGGAGATACTTCGAGAAAAGCGTGAGGCGGTCTTTGTATGGCAGAATGACCATGTCCTTTTTGCCTTTGCCATCGCCGGCGAAGTGCCACATGAGGGCGAGCATCATGGCGGGATTTTTCGTGGTGGCGCTGCTGCGCGTCCAAGCGTCCATCTCGGCGGCACCTTGCAGGATTTCGCCAACGTCGAGTCCCTGAAGTGCGAGCGGCACAAGGCCGACGGCGCTCATGACGCTCGTGCGTCCGCCGACCCAATCCCACATGGGGAAGCGCTTGAGCCAGCCGTTTTTTGTCGCGTATTGATCGAGCTGTGAGCCGATGCCGGTGACTGCGACGGCGTGGCTCGGGAAATCGATTCCCGCTTTCCGATAGGCGGCCTCGGCTTCCAACATGCCGTTGCGCGTTTCGGCGGTGCCGCCGCTTTTCGAAATGACGATGCAGAGCGTGTGGTCGAGCCGATGCGAGAGTGTCTGGAGGGTGCGGTCCATGCCGTCGGGGTCGGTGTTGTCGAAGAAGTAGAGGCGCATCTTATCGTCGGCAGTGCCGAGTGCATCCGCGACGAACTGCGGTCCGAGCGCGGAGCCGCCGATGCCGATGACGAGGACATCGGAAAAGCGGTCGCCTCTATGCGTGGCGATGGCGAATTGTCTGATCGATGCGTAGCACGTCACGATCTCCTCGCGGAGCTCCTGCGTCGGCGCGAGCTCGGGTGCCCGGAGCCAGTAGTGGCCGACCATGCGGCCTTCATCAGGGTTTGCGATGGCACCGCCCTCGAGCGCCTTCATGGCGTCGAATGCCTTCTGCGCGCGCGGCTCCATCGAGGCGAGCCATTCGTCGGTGAAACGGACGCGGCTGACGTCGAGCGACAGTCCTAGTTCTTCGTTGGCAAGGTAGTATTTTTGAAAGCGATCCCAGAGCGTGTTCATAAGGCCGCTAGGAAAGCGGACGGGGCGGGGGATGTCCAGATTCGCAGTCTTTTCCTGTGATTTTCTACGACAAAGCGCCCGCTGCGACGGGATTCTCCGGAACTTCGGCCTGCGGATGCAAATAGAGCGCTTGCCATCTCGCGAACGCTCCCATAGATTCAGCGCGACTTCAAAAAAGCCGACGTGGCGGAATGGCAGACGCGCTAGACTCAAAATCTGGTATCCTCACGGGTGTAAGGGTTCGAGTCCCTTCGTCGGTACCCCATCGGTCTGAGCAGACTAAACTCAAGCTGGCCGATATTCAGAGGCTGGACTTCATGCAGGCTTCCGGATAGTAAACACCCCATGGCTACTATTCAGGAAATCGTCGAAGCAAACCGTGAGATTGAATGGAAAAGGCAGGGAGTGCCCGATGCGTGTATCGCCCATTCGCGAGTCAGCGGGATGGACCCGCGCGATGTGCGGGCGATGCAGGAATTTTCCTCACGCGGCCTCCTCATTTTCGTGCGGTGCCCGAAGACGACGGCCCGCGCGTGGCACGGCATCCTTCCGCCCAAACGCTGGGCGACGAAAGCCAAGACGGGGAGTTCCGGCGTTGTGATTTGCCCCGGCGAACCGGCTCAAGTCTCCGACTACGACTTGATGAGCATCTGGCGCGCAAAAGGCCCGAAGTTCGAGAAAGTCTTCACCTCCGCCGCGGATGGCGCGGTGCGGGGTCCGTGGCTTCCCGAAGCTCACGCGATCGTCGTGGACCTCAATAAGCTGCTCGTCTCGCGCATCCAGCACGGATGCCAGGATGACTTCAAAAGTGACAAGAACCCCGGCGTGAAACCCACCGACCATTTCGCCTCATTTTGCCTCGGGCACATCGCCCATCAGTCCAGTCCGGCGGAGTGTGCCGCACTGTATAAAAAGCACGGTCTGCACTGGCCGTATCGGACGGACGGAAGTTTCGAGTCGTAGGTGCATTTGCGGTTAAATCCCTACGCGAAATAGTATCGCACGAGGTGGAAGAAGACCGGCGCGGCGAAGCACAGCGAATCGATCCGGTCCACGATACCCCCGTGGCCGGGGATGAGGTCGCCGTAGTCTTTCACCCCGCGGTCGCGTTTCACCGCAGACATCACGAGCCCGCCGAAGAATCCCATCAGCACGATCACCGCGGACATCCCGGCTGCCTGTAACGGCGTGAACGGAGTAATCCACCAAAGCGCGGCTCCCGCAGCGCACGCCGAAAGCCCGCCGCCCACCAGACCGCCGAGCGTTTTGCTGGGGCTCACGAGCGGTGCGATTTTGCGGCGTCCGCACAGCTTGCCCCACGTGTATTGGAGGACGTCGGAGATTTGGACGACGAAGAAGAGGAAGAAGATCAAAAAGCCGTTCCGCCCCTCGTAGCCGGGAATCGTGAGCACATGCAGCGCCGGTGCGTAGCTGGCGAAATAGACCGCCACCATCAGCCCCCACTGAATCTTCGCCGTGCGTTCCAGGAAGTCCTCCGTGTCGCCAGCGAGCGCGTTTCTCATGGGGATGAAAAGGAACGCATAGACCGGGATGAGGATGTTGAAGAGCCCATACCAATGCGTCGCGACGGTCCAGTAATGAAGCGGCGTGATGATAAAGAACGCCCAGAACAGCACGCGATGATCGCCGCGTCGTGTCGGGGTGAGCGTTATGAACTCCCGCAGCGCGAAAAATGAAACCAGCGTGAAAAGAAGAATCGTCACGCCTTCTCCGCCCAGCAGCGCGCCACCAATCGTGGCGCTCATGATCCACCACGCGTTCACCCTCGCGACGAGATTATCCACTACGCGACGACCGCCTTCGTTGGTGATGGTCTTTTTCAAAATCGCGCCGGTGATGGAGCCGGCGGTGAGGATGCCGAGGACGATGCCGGCGAGGAGTTTGGCGTCTGCGTTCATTGTGGTCGGAGTGCGTTGAGTGCGGCCCTGGCGCGGGAAAGGAAATCGGCTTTCGGCTCGGCGGGGTCGAATGGCACGGGCTCGCCGAAGTGGACGGAACACAGCATCGGCACGGGCAGGATTTCGCCCTTTGGCAGGACGCGATTGAGGTTGTCGAGAAAGACGGGGATCAGCTCCACATCGGGCCTCGCCGTGGCGAGGTGATGGAGACCGGCTTTGAATTCACCGAGTTCCCCGCCGGGCAGTCGGGTGCCTTCGGGGAAAATGATGAGCGAGTCGCCGTCGGCCAGCGCATTGAGCATGGGAGTGAGGGGATTGTTCGCGCGGGTCACGCGCTTGCGCTCGATGAGCACGGCGCGAAAGACGTGCTTCGCGAGGTAGCCGCGAATCGGCGTGGACCAGTAATCGTGCGCGCCCACGGGCCGCGTCCTGCGGCGCAGCTCGGTGGGCAGCGCCGACCACAGCAGCACAAAATCAAGGTTGCTCGTATGGTTTGCAAAATAGATGCGCTGCCGCGGCACAGGCAGGCAGCCGCGCCAACGCGGAGTGCCGCCGGTGAGAAAGCGGGTGGAAAATGCAAGGAGCCGTCCAATCATGCGCACTCGTGTAGATGCGATGTTCGCGCCGTGCAATCGCGGCGGTTGGGGATTTGGCCGATTAGGGTGTGATTAAAAGTGGAATAGCGCGAAGCGCAAAGTAGCCCGCGAGTCCCTTCGCGGCTGAATATTACTCGCGAAGCGACCAATCAATTGAAGTGCCGCTTCGCGGGAGGTGTGAAGCCGCGAAGGGACTCGCGGGCTACTTTCTCCGTGCTTCGGATAATTCCACTTTTAATCACACCCGGTCGATTAAACAAAACGCTGCGTGGTCATCGCCGCTGCACTCCAAACCGCGTCAATAACCGTCTCACGCGGCCCTGCACCGCCTCGATATCGCCAGTGCGCAGGAAGGCGGGATAGGTCATCATCATAGCCAGGAAAAATAGCCCGAGATCCCGCGCGAACACACAGATGCCCGCGTGCAGGGAGAATCCCAACAGCATTCCCCACCAGCGCGTCTTTTTCACCCACAGCAGCACCGGGATCGTCGTCTCCGCTATCTGCGTTGCATACGTCGCAAATGTCAGCAACCCGCCGTATTCCAGCACCCACGGCCCGGGCCAGCGCGCGTGATGTGAGAGCAAGAAATAGCTCATGAATTCGCCATTGATCCAGTAGTTCGGGTCCGGGAGCGCGAACCTCGCGAGCACGGCCTGCCAGTAAATCACCACTAACTGAAGGCGCATGAGCACAAGCCCGTATCGTGGCACCATCGCCGGCGGAATCATTCCGCGCCCGCGCAGCAGTGCCGGGAGCGTCCAGCATTTACCGATGGGGGACACGAGGATGAGAAAAGAATAACTGCGCAGCACCATGTCCCATCCCGTCGTGGCAGGCATCGCGCGCGCAATGTACGAAAGATGCCACAATAACACGCAGAACGCCGCGATCCTCGTGGCGATTCCCGCGAACAACATCACGAGCGCGAGCGCGGCTACGACCATGCAGCACGTCACCGCCGCCCCGCTCCGTGCAAAGGCGAAGACGGAAAAATAAACGGGTGCCGCCTGTGCCTGCATCGCATTTGCGTCGAACATCCCGGCATCTGAGAAAAAGACCTGCCGGTGCGGCCACAGAAAGATCAGGTTCATCAGCGCGGCCCCTGCAAAGCCCATCCGCATCACCGCGTAGATGCGCTCGTCCTCGCGCCTGAGGAAAAGGCGGGCCGGGAACTGGAGCCATTCGGAAATCGGTCGCATCGGATCGGCTACGGCGCGATGCCGCCGGGGTTTGCAGGGTCGAAGGATCGCGTGGCCGGCAGATACAGCCCGCCGTCGCGCCTGCTCGCGGATAGAAGTCTCGTCACCTCCACGTCCACCACCAGCTCCCAGTGCCCCATCATCGAATTTCCGTGCTGCGCCCTCAGGAGCTCGTCCATCCTCCGCAGATACGCGAGAAAGAGCGGGGATTTCTCCGAGCCCAGCAGGATGCGGT
>JAYSTZ010000918.1:0-5275 GCA_043719365.1 Verrucomicrobiaceae bacterium
ACAACCGACGATTACTCGGGCATCAAACTGCACACATGGAAACTCAAAAAAGGCGCGAAGTCGTTCATTGAGACTCCATCGTACGCGCTCATCGACGGAACGATCGTCCTCTGCATGAGCGAGCAGGGACTGCGCGCCGCGGTGGACCGTGTGAAAAAAGGCGGCAAATCGCTGGCGGATTCGCCACGTTTTGCGGCTCTCGCGAAGTCGTCCAAGGACAGTGACATGGTTTCGTTTTTCGACCTCGGGTCAGTCGTAAAGTCCGTAATGAACGGGGTCGCGAAGCAAGGTGGAGCAGCCGCCGGGCAGGGTCTCAGCGTAGTGCGCGCCTTGGGACTGGATAAGATGGACTTCATCTACATGACGCTCGACCTGACAAAAAACCGTTCAGATATCGAGTTCGGCATAACGTATCATGGCGACCCCGGCCTTATGAAACTGACGAGCGCGATGAGCGCCGGGACCGTGCCAACGTTCATCCCGCCTGATGCTGCGAGCGGAAGCTACGGAGGATTGGATTTCGGAAAAATGCTGACCGTGATCGAAGGTCTGGTGAAAGAAGCTGTTCCAGCAATGGGCGACATAATCGGGACTCAACTCGACGAAATGAAAAAGGAACTCGGCGTGGACATCCGCAAAGACATCCTCGGCAATCTCGCCCCGGATGTCGTGAGCGCAAACGAGACGCTTCCGGAATCGGCGGCCAAAGCCGACGAAGAGATGGATGTCCAGCCGACTATCCTCGGTCTTAAACTGAAGAATCGGAAGGCTCTGGAGCTCGCCGTGAACACGATCATCAACAAAACCGCGCCGGACGGCGCGATGTTTGATAAGCGTGAATACAAGGGCCTCACGATCCACAACATGAAGGGCGCGCCAATGGGCTACGTCTTCACGGATGATTGGTTCTTCATCAGCATGGGACCGCAGACTCTCCTAGAGAAAACACTCACCCGGCTCGCCAAGGGCGGCGACGATCATTTGTTCTCGCTCCCCGTTGTGAAATCCGCCCTCGAAAGTCTGCCCGGCGGTGACATGAGCACCGGATATTTCGACATGGAATCTACGCTGGACTCGCTCCTCGGACTGGCGTCCGGTTTCGGAGAAATGCCCGGAATCAGCGACATGGTGAACCTCAAGGATCTTCCGAAAAAGCTGAACCTGCCCCTCGTGCTGGGAACACGTCAGTATGCTGATGGCAGCTCGGTCCGCTTCCGGATTCACATCGCAGAAAAGAAGAAATGAGACGCGCGTTCATCGCTCTCTCATTCGCCGCAGCGGGGCTTGCGGCGGAACCAGTAGGTATCCAGTTCAGCGGCCCGGAAATCGCGAAGGTGACATGGGACACGCGTTCGCCTGCGGTCGTCGATTTCGACGGCGATGGCAAGCTGGACGTCGGGCTCATCAACAATGAAAACGCGAAGCTCGTGCTGCTCTACCAGCGCGCTCCCGGCGAGGCCGCCGGGAAAAATGCCCGGCGTGCGGTGACTCGCAATCGATGGGAACCGGTCGTTGAGGATTCGCGATTTGAGAAAGTGTCGATCCCGGCGGACCAGCGGCATCATGCGATGGTGGCGGCCGATTTCGATGGCGACAAACGCCCCGATATCGCGCTGACGGGAGTCGAGGACGCGCTGATGGTGCGGTTTCAAGCGGCAGACGGGACGTTTGCGAAGACCTGGAAATACAAAGACTTCGAGGCGCTTCAAGGAACGCAGCACCTGCAAACTGCGGACCTGAACGGCGACGGGCGGAGCGACCTTGCCGTGCTGGGGAAGGGGAAGTTACTCGTCTTTTTACAAAAGCCGACGGGCGGGTTTGGGGACCCCGATGTGTATCTCACCGGCGAGGATAAAATGGGGCAGCTTTTCGCCGAGGACGCCGACCGCGACGGCAAGGTGGACTTGCTCTATCTCGCAGGCGGCGAAGAAGGGACGCTCCGTTGGAGACGGCAGAATGCGCCCGGCATTTTTTCTGCGGAGGTGTCGCTGCCGTATTCGCTTCCGGCCTATGCGGTGAGCACCTCTCGCGATGCCGCAGGGCGGTTGCTCTTCACAAAAGTGAACGCGAAATCGCAAATCATCGAGCGCCATGCGTTCACTACCGGCGGGGCGGGGGATTCGGGCGATACGCTTCTCGCGACCGTCTATAATACGCAGAACGGAATGAAGTCCGCCGCCCATGCAGTCGCGGATTTTAACGGAGACGGACTCGCCGATTTTGCGATGGCGGACAGCAAGGCTGCGCAGATCGCGCTCTTCCTCCAGCAGGCAGACGGCACATTTGCAGAGCCGCGCACCTTTCCGTCGTTCTCCGGGATTTCGGGTATCGCGCCCGTGGCAATACCTGGCTCGAAGCGTGCCGCTCTCGCAGTGGTGAGCCGCAAAGAAGGTCTTGGGATCTCCCATTTTATCGGGGACGGTCGGCTGGAGTTTCCCGTATCCGTCGCCATCAAAGGCGAGCCTGTGGGAATCACTTCTCTGGGCGCGAAAGTCGCGATTCTTGTGGATGAAAAAGGGACGTGGCGAATGGACACAATGAGCACCGCCGATGGTGCGCAGTGGTCCTTTGCGTCGCGCTATTTGCCGTCGTTAAAGCGTGAGCCGTCCGGCATCGCTGCCGGAGATCTGAATGGCGATGGTCGCGAAGACATTCTTGTGATGGTCCCGCGCGACCCCGCACTGATTCTGCCGGGCACCGAGGAGGGGCTTGGAGAACCGCTCAAGGAAACGGCAGGCATTCGCTCGCAGCTCACCGACCTCGCTCCGGATCGCGTGACGTTGGTGGATATTGACGGCGACAAACGCGCCGAAATCATTTCCGGAGCGGCGGGCTACGCGCGGTCCATTCGACTCACTGCCGACAATGCCGACGTCGCCGTCGTCGATCAGTTCAACGCCCGGCAGCCCGACAATAAGCTCGGCACTCCTGCGTTCTTGGATACCGATGCGGACGGCAAGCCCGAGCTCGTTTTCTCCGAGACTGGGACACCGTATTTTCAAGTGATGAAAAAGGACGCTTCCGGTGTGTATCGGGTCATTCGCCGTTTTCAGGGCGCTCCCGGAGAAGTCGTCCAAGTGATCCCGATGATGCTTGGTCCGGCAAAGGTTCCCGAGATTCTCGCCGCTGGTCGCGACCGGTTTTGGACCGCTCCTTTTTCAGGCGCAGGCGTCCGGATGGAATTCGTCGATAGCTACGACACTGATTTGCAAAATTGTGAATACTTTCAGGCGGTGAGCGCGGACCTCGATGGCGATGGAAAAGCCGAGGTTGTTGCGTTCGATCGAGCAAGCCATCTCATTGAACTCCTGTCGCCGGCGGTCGGAGGAGCCCAGTGGAAGAGCTTCATGCATTTCGTCCTCTTTGAGATGAACATCCATTTCCGCGGTCGAAAAGGTGATACGGGCGTTCGCGAGGTTGTCGTTCGAGACCTTACAGGCGACGGTCGCCCGGATATTCTACTTATCGTTCACGACCGTGTGTTGCTTTATCCGCAGGGCTAGTGCTCTGTCAGCCGTCTTGTGATGGTAAATCGCTGTGTTTATCGGCTGTGATTTGTGACTGGTGAGAAGTGATTAGTCGCAAGGCGTGTAAAACCACGCCAACACCCTTGCGACAAATCACAGCCGGATTACTCAAGCAACCCATCATTTCACGCTGGGCGGAGCACTAGAGGTGTCTGATACTAGGTCGCAAAAATAATCAGACCGGAGGGGGACTACGATGGACGCGAAGTGCGCGAAGATGCGATGCATCAGAACCCCTTTTTTCTTTCCTTCGCGTTCTTCGCGCCCTTCGTAGTCATTTTGTTTTTGGAAAATGGTCTGATTACTTTGCGGGCAGATATTTGAGAGACACCAAAAACTCGTCTGCTGCGGCGAGCGTGTCAGCGAAGCCGGGGCCGTTAACAAAGCCGTGCTTCTGCCCGTCGTAGCCTTTGAGTTCGCATCGATTGCCCGCCTTTTCCATGCGTTCCGTGAAAGCCGCGACGGTGACAAATGGCACCGTAGTGTCGTCTTTTCCGTGCAAGATCAAAGTGGGCGGCAGACCTTCCTTTACGTGATGGATCGGCGAGAGCGACTCCGGCTCGCAGCCGACTTTCTCCGCTGTTGAGTCGCTGGCGAATCCCCGGAAATCGAGTCCTGTGACCGGCGCGGTGACGACGCACGGATTGAAAAGCACAAGGGCGTTGGGTCGTGAGCTCACTTTCGCGTCTTCGTTTGTTTCATCCAGCCCAGGAAGCGTCGCCGTCGCTGCTGCGAGATGGCCTTCTGCCGAGCCGCCTGCGGCGACGATTCGCTGCGGGTCGATACCGAGTCTTTGTGCATTGGCGCGCACCCAGCGGATGCAGGATTTTGCGTCTGCGACGCACTGGGCTGGCTTCGCATGTTGGCGCGATGCCACCCGATAGTCGGCCGTGATCGCCACCATCCCGCGTTCAGCGAAATGTCGGGCCTGCCGCTCGAATTGCGTAGGCGAACCGGAGGACCACCCGCCGCCAAAGAAAAACACAATCGCCGGACGCGGCTCATCGCTTCTCTTCGGCGGAAAGATCCAAACTTTCAGCTCCGAGTCTCCGGCCTTCTTGTAAGTCTCCACGGTGGTTCTTTACATCAAAGCGCGGTCACACCCTTCGCAAGTCACTCTGCCGATGACGCCGAACCACAGGCCGGAGGTCCCAACGTGTCGGGATGTCCCATTCCGCGCAACAGCTCTTACCACGAAGCCGCGAGCGCCGTGCGCACTCGGCGGATGATGTCTATCCTTGGATTCGCCGTGCCAGCCTCGATTCGCTGCACGTAGCGGCGGTCTATTTCTGCCAGTCCAGCGAGGTCATCAAGCGTCAACCCGCGCTGCATCTACAGGCGGTTAAAATAAATGGACATAGACGACATCGAAGTAGAATTCAAATAACCCCCCGCGAACCCCCGCGAACTCAACCCAAGCCCCGCTCACCCCCGAGAGCGGATTTTTTTCGTTTCGTGCGAGAAGTCGCTTGCGAAAGTAGTTCCCGGCTTTAGCCCGACTTCGCGGATTCGCGGGCGAAAACGGCTATTTTTGGCACTTCATCGCCCGGCGGACCGCTATTTTCCTAGAGCGAGTTTCCAAAAGTGCTTGTAGTGCAGACCTACCCTATTCCCCTGTCGGATTTTTTCGATACGATGCCTCGCCATCACGTTTCTACGTTGTTCAAAACGGCTCAAGGATGGCAAAATTCATCACTACTGGAGTGTCGTCGAAGACCGGCGTTGCGTGGATGCGCGCGTCGTCCAGC
>JAYSTZ010000919.1:0-5271 GCA_043719365.1 Verrucomicrobiaceae bacterium
CAGCACCTCCAGCCGCGAGCGCACCGTGATGCCCGGCGCCATGATCAGCGCGTGCCGCGCAAAGCGCCCGTCCTGCGGATACGCCGCGCGATTCAGGAACTGCCACGCCAGCACCATCGCCATCACGAGCGTCTTGCCCGTGCCCGTCGCCATCTTGCAGCACTGCCGCGCCCACGCGCCGCCGTCGCCGGGAATCTCCACGCCCACGCGCTCCGCCGCGTCCGCCTCCAGCAGCCAGATCAGCGTCTCGATGGCCTCCATCTGGCAGTAGAAAAAGCGGCGTCCATCGCGCGTCGTCGCATCGCTCCAATGCTCCAGCAGCCGCCGCGTCGTCCCCGTCACCCCCGGCCAGCCCACCACGCGCCACGCGGCAACCCGTGGCCGGATCGCGTTCACGAGCGGGATTTCCTTAAACACACCAGGGTCGTCAAAGCCCTTCGCATTCGGAGTCGCCATCGTATAGCCCGACTTCCGCCGCCCCTCCGCCACGCGGAAACTGCGCGTCTCCCGCACATACTCCCAATACTCACGCGGCTCCTCGAAAGGGGAGTTGAGGATGAGGTGGTCGGGCTTCGCGCTCATGCGGGCTTCACCGCAATTCCCGGTATGAAAGAGCCGATGTTCCCGCTGTGGCAAAGTTGCACCTGTGATGAAGCCCAAGACAGTGCCTTCTTCATCCTCTGGAGGAATGGTCCGCTCTTCGCCTTCCTCATCTTCTCGATCTGCTTCTGAATCTCTGCCTTTTTCGATGCCTTCCAATCGATGTTGTGCTTCTCCCTTTTTCCAAGCAGCGACAGGTCCGCCTCGATCCACAGATTCACTTCAAACTTCACCGCGGTATCACCAAGCGCCTTTGCGAATGGTCGAAACGTGGCGTTCTGCGCGGTGTGGGCAAATCCGATGATGCCTGCAATGGTGTCGCGCACTTTATTCGCCACGACCTTTTCAAGCGAGCCATCGGAGAGTTTGTGGCGGTTCGCTGAACCGGCATCCTGAAATCCTTTCAGTTCGAGAAATGAAATGGTCGCATTATCGGATTTTCGCAACAAAACGAAATCAACCGCGAACGGAAATACGTCCTGCGGAACCTTCCCCTTCCGTTCATCCCGGAGGTCGTAGGGAAGCACGTCCCAATCGTTTGGAAAAACGATGTGCATCCCGCTCTCTATGAATTCTCGTTGCATGGCCGGTTCAGCTTTTCACCAAGATGTCGTTCTCCCGGTCATAGTGCGCCGCGAATTCATCCAAAATCGGGTTGGATGCGAGTTGGGGCAAAGCGTCAGCGCTTTCGACCAGCACACCCCGGCTCGAATCCCGCGAGAGGCAGAAAAAACGAATCGGCAGCTTCGCATCTGCGGGCATTTGCTCTCGATACTCCGCCATCAGCGACAGCTCGTTTGTGAGCAGGTAGTCGTGGGTAGCTACAAATACCTGAATCTTGTGACCTGCCAGCTTCGACAGCAGTTCCACCACGGTGCGAACCATTTTCGGATTCAAGTTCGCCTCCGGCTCGTCCCAGAACAGGAAGCCCTGTTCGGTCAGCGAGCCATTCGTGAGCAATTGAATCAATGAGCCGATCTTCCGCAGCCCTTCGGACATCAGATGCGCCTCAAGTTTTCCACTGTCCTTTGCGACGTGGTAGAAACGGTTTCCTTGCAGCTTGATCTTACCACCGATGACTTTCTCCAGCGGCTCCACCAGAGACTTCAGAAATGCCTCGCGCGCCCCGAGAATCTGGCTCGCACTGAGCGCCACACACAAGTCGGCATAAGTCTCATCGAAAGACAGCTCTCGCTTTTCGTAAGATGCGACGAACCCTTCATACATCGCCAGCGCCTCTCGTGATGGCAGAAAGATGCTTTGCTGCCCGGCAGCGACCTTGTTCCTCACCTTTTTAAGCGTGTTCTTCCCTGTGAGTTCGAATCCAATCTCTCCGCCGGAAGTCGCCATCGTCACTCTTGCTGTTCCGTTCCCGACGTTTCGGCTAATCAGCCGGTTGATTCCATCTTCATCGGGCTTGAACACTTTCGCGAGCTTCACCGCGAGCTGGTTCTCATAGCTGAGTGCTTCGAGTTCAGACTTCGATCCGCCATTCTCGTTCGCCTTCATCATGCTGTAGATGAGCTTCAGCAGATGCGACTTCCCGGTGCCGTTGGCACCGATGAGCACGTTGATCCCGTCGCAGAACTCAATCTTCTGCTTCTCCCGGAATACTGTGAAGTTTTCCAAGGTGATGGATTTGATTTTCATAGTTCGTTCCTCCTCTTTCTAAAGTTTTCCAGCTCGATGTAGTTCAACATATTCTTTGTAGTCTATGACGTTCACGATCTTGAGGCTCTCAATCCCCCGGTCATCCACGATCTTCACCGCCACCCGCTTATTCTTCCCGATTTCAAACGGGACGCTCCGGGTGCCGCGATACGACTCGATCATCTCTTCGTCTATCTCCGCGCGGAGGTTCTTCGCCAGGCGTGCCCAGCCTTCCTTTTCCCCAGCCATCGGGAAAAAGACCTGCCTTGGGAAAAGGCTGCGTCCGTCGTAGTCCGTATCCAGCATCCACACGGCGATGCGGTCGGCGCCGCCGCTTTCGATTTCGCCGGTCTTCGGGTTGAAGTAATCGAAGCCCAGCACCTCGCACTCCCACATCCCGGCGTCGTCGCCTTTTTGGATTTGGCGCAGATGCACCTCCGGCTGGCCGACCATCCAGAAGCTGTCGTTGCTCGCGCGCTTCTTTTTGAGGTCGTCCGTCAGCATGTCGGCGTTCATCTGCGCTTTCAGCAGCGTCAGGCCGGGCCAGCGGGTTTCGTCAATGTCCTTGGCTGCCTCGGGGTCGAATTGGAACGCGGCGAAGACCACGATTTGCGGCTTCGGCACGGGATGGCAGCGGTTGCGGTATGAAATCATATTAACTGCCTGGTGGTATGAGCGGTGGCGTTGAATAAGCCTGTTGAGGATGGCTTGGCCTGTCATCGTAGCGCAGCTTCAGCGCACGGCTGGCCACCAGCGAGCGGAGATGATGGTTTTTGAGATAATCCACGCTCTTTCCGAGCAAATCCGAAAGCTGCGGAGCTGTCAGTGTGGCTTGCCGACACAATTCAACGATCAGCCCTTGCATCTTCTCAGGAGGAACCCTTTTCATCCCGAAAATCCGGGCTGCCAGAGGTCGCAAATGCTCCAAGCCCTCCGGCAAATGTTGGGAGCTATCCTCCTTATGTTGGGAGCTTGGCTCGCTATGTTGGGAGCTATCCTCCTTATGTTGGGAGTTCCCCGCTAAATGTTCCAACCTCGGTACCTTGTCCTGAAAAAAGTAGATCGTCGCGCGTGTAGCGCCACGTGACACGAGGAAACCGTCCTCCACCAATCCGGCCAGCGTCTTCGACAAATCCTTGGGATGGTCGGAACACATCTCCCTCAGCCGCGAGTGGGTCACGTTCCCTTCGATGGCGGCAGCCGCCAGCGCCATCCGCGCGGTTTCCGGCAACTCGCGGAACCGATATCCGAATCGCTGATCCAGTTCTGCCAGCGTTTCTGCTGGCAACAAGCTCACCATTCGCAGCCGGAGGATCGTCTGCTCGGGATTGAATTGCTCCACCAATTCCGGCAGCCGCCAATGCTGCTTCTTCCAGTTCCGATACACTTTAGGCAGCCCGGAGCCCGCCTGCTCACCCAGCCCCACGAGCTGAAACATCTTCTGCAAATTCCGATTTCGGCAATCACTGTGCGCCCCCCGAATCGCAAGGTGAATCGGCACACGCATCAAGCCCGGATTGCGAAAGCCGAACATATCGGGCCGCTTCACCACGTAGAGGGATGCCCTGCCCGTGAAATCCGCGTGGATGAGCGTATTCACCAGCGCCTCGCGAATCGCCTCGTGAACCGGCGTGTCGTCCACCCGCGTCATCTTTTTCAACTGAAACGGCACTTTCAAATCCCGCGTCAGCCGCTGAATCACCGTGCGGTAAAAGTCGTACAGGTTCCCCGACCACGAGCCGTCCGTCGTGACCCGATCCACCCAGCGTCGGTCATCATCGCGATCTGAATCCGGCGGGCGTTCCTGATAATCCACTACGTAATTCGGTGCCGCATCAAGGATCGGGCGCAACTTCCCAAACATCAACAACCCCGCCAACGAAAGTCCCTCGCGTTTCGTAACCCGGTTCTGCGTCCAGCCACCGATACTCCGCAGAAACTCCGGATCATCCAAATCCGTCCATGGGTGATCCGGCTTCACCGACTTAAAGGCGTTTCGATAGGCCAGTAGCGTCGGGAGGTTAATGTCCGCGAAGTCGAAATTCTCCAGCAGCTTCGTGTCGCGCACATCCTCGATCTGCTCGGCCAGCATTCGCTTCACAGTCTCCTCGTCGCAGTGGTAATCCCCGTCGTTGTAGCGACGGTACGTTCCTTGAAAGACATTCTTCCCCGCGAAGACCGGCATCTGTTGGCGCGTCGCACGGGGCACTGTGATGTGAATGACTCGCTTGCTCTCGAGCATCGGCGTCGAAACATTCGAGTCGGTGAGGATGTTGATGTTCGTCTTCTCGCGATTGTTCAGGCCATTCCAAAGCTCCTTGATGACCTTCTCAGGATTGCCAACCCCCACGACCTGAAACACGCTCGGAGCCGTCTCTTCCACGCCGAGCAAAACCACTCCGCCCTCGCTGTTCGCCATCGCGGAGTAAGTCGAAAAGAAACTCTCCGGCAATTGCCCATGTCCATCGCGCCCGGCAGCCTTCTTCGCCTCGAAATCGAGGCCTTCTGTCAGGTCAAAAATCTCAATGGAATCCAGCGGCATCGTCTATTCCTCTTTCTCGTAGTTCGAGCCGTTCTTTTTCCGCACCGCCTCGAGGATCGAGCGCGGGTCAATGCGCTCGTGGACGTGGAGCGAGACGGTGGGCACCTCGAAGCTCGTGCGCTCCGCCTTGCCCGCCCACGCGAGCTGCGGGTCGAGGTGCGGGTCGTAGGCGTAGGTCTTTTCGCGCGGCACCGGCGCATCGCTCGCGGAGTCCACGAGGCCGACGGGCGGGTTGTTCACGCGCGTCTCGGCGTCGTGGGTGTACTGGGCGATGGGGCGTTTCCCAGTGGCTGGAGTCTTCGGGCTAGTTCGGCGCGGCGGCATTGGCGGCTTTGTTAGCGAGGGGCAGTGTGGAATGCTATAAAGAAAGCGATCCCGGCGTTATGGGAGCGCCGACATGCATCGCGCTGACAATTCTCATGGTCCCGGTTGAGATTCTGTCTTTGAGAGGGCGAGCGGCGGACGCGGTGGCTCAATGG
>JAYSTZ010000920.1:0-13584 GCA_043719365.1 Verrucomicrobiaceae bacterium
TCATCTGTGGGTATCCGATGGCGCAAAAAACCATAGCCAAAAATCCCGTCCGCTGGACACGCCGGAGGGTGCATTCGCCGACCACGATGGCGCGAAGGCAATCGTGCCGGGGAAGCTGGCTGAAAGTGAGGCGTGGAAGCGCATCCTGAGCAAGGACGAAGAGGAAGTGATGCCGCCGCCAAAGTCCAACAAGACGCTCAACGAGGAGGAGCGCGCGATGATTCAGCGATGGATCGAACAAGGCGCGGTGTATCAAAAGCATTGGTCGTTTGAGCCTTCGGTGAAGCCGGAAACCGGAAAGTCGATCGACGATTTTGTCGCCGCGCGACTGAAGCGCGACGGGCTTTCGATGTCTCCCCAGGCGGATAAGGAGACGCTGATCCGCCGGGCGGTGTTTGCTTTGACGGGCCTGCCGCCGAGCGTTGCCGAGGTCGATGCGTTCCTCGCGGACGCATCGCCGGATGCTTACGAAAAGATGGTGGACCGCTTCATGGCATCGCCGCGCTACGGCGAGGAAATGGCGAGGCATTGGCTGGATGTGGCGCGTTATGCCGACACGCACGGGCTGCACCTCGACAATGAGCGGCAGATGTGGGCCTACCGGGATTGGGTAATTGGTTCGTTTAACGAAAATCAGCGGTTCGATCAGTTCACCATCGAGCAACTCGCGGGCGATCAATTGCCGAATCCCACGTCAAAGCAACTCGTCGCAACTGGCTTCAATCGCTGCACCGCGACGACGAGCGAAGGCGGCTCGATCGACGCCGAATACACGTTTCGCTATGCAGTGGAGCGCGCTTCGACGACGGCGCAAACGTGGATGGGACTCACGGCGGGTTGCGCACAGTGTCACGACCACAAGTTCGATCCGCTCTCGCAGAAAGAGTTTTATTCCATCTACGCGTTCTTCCATTCCTCGGCGGACCCGGCGATGGACGGCAACGCGCTTTTGACGAAGCCCGTGATGAAAATCACTACGCCCGATACGGAGCAAAAGCTCGCGGCCGCGACGGCGAAGATCGCTGAGAAGGAGAAGGCGCTCGAAGCCGCAGCGGGAAAGCTGACTTACAACGACCCGGCAAAGGCGGCATCGCGTCCGCCGGTGCAGCAGTCCGAGAATGTGTGGTTTGAAGACGAGTTCCCGGCCGGCGCGAAAGTGCAGTCGAGCGGGCATCCGCTGAAGTTGCGGACGGTGGAGCAGGGCGCGCAGGTTTTCAGCGGCAAGGTGGCGATCAAGCGTTCGAGCGACGGGCTCACGCAGGATTTCTACAATGAAGGCGCGGCTCCGCTCCTCGTCCCGCAGGATGCGAAATTGTTCGCGTATGTCTTCCTCGACGCGGCGAATCCGCCGAAGACCGTGATGCTTCAGTTTAACCTGAACAGCACTTGGGACCAGCGCGCGGTGTGGGGCGACCAGGCCGCGATTGATTGGGGTGCGGCGGGAACCAAGTCGCGTTTCAATGCCGGTCCGCTTCCGGAAAAAGGCAAATGGGCACGGCTGGAAATCGATGCTGAAAAAGTGGGGCTGAAAGCGGGCGACCAGCTCGCGGGCTTTGCGCTGACGCAATTCGGAGGGCTCGTCTTTTGGGACAAAATCGGCGTCGCAGGAAAGAGCGATCCATCCACGGACCCGAGCCGCTCGTTTCTCGCGTGGTGGAAAGCGAATACCGGAAAAGACGTGAAAGGCGCGTCGCCCGAGGTCGCGAAAACAGTGAAGGAGGGGCCGGATAAGAAGCCAAAAGCCGAGGATGAAAAAAAAGCACGCGACTACTATCTCGCGAACGTTTGTGCGGAAACGAAGGCGGTTCTCGGCCCGGTTGCGGGCGAGGTGGCGGTCGCCCGAAAAGAGCGCGATGACGTTGAGAACGGCGTCCCGAGCACGTTCATTTTTAAAGACCTCGATGCGCCGCGCGACAGCTTCGTGATGATGCGCGGCGCGTATGACAAACCGGGCGACAAGGTGGTCCCGGCGACGCCCGCATTTCTTCCTCCGCTTGTGAAGCAAGGCGAGCGTGCAAAGCGTCTGGACCTGGCGAAGTGGCTGGTATCGAAAGAGCATCCGCTGACTGCGCGAGTGACGGTGAATCGTTTCTGGCAGCAGTTTTTCGGTGTCGGACTGGTAAAATCGCTCGGTGATTTTGGCTCGCAGGGAACGCCGCCGAGTCATCCGGAATTGCTCGATTGGCTGGCTGTGACTTTCCAGGATAGCGGCTGGAATGTGAAGGCGCTGGTTCGGCAGATGGTGACCTCCGCGACGTTTCGCCAGTCATCGCGTGTCTCGCAGGAACTCGTCGCTCGCGACCCGGAGAATCTGCTCTACGCCCGCGGCCCGCGGTTCCGGCTCGATGCCGAGCAAGTGCGCGACAACTCACTGGCGGTAGCCGGGCTGATCAATCTCAAAATGGGCGGCATGGGCTCGAAATCGTATCAGCCCGCGAATATATGGGAGCCGGTGGGCTTTGCCGGTTCGAACACGCGGAATTATGTGCAGGACAAGGGTGATGCGCTTTATCGACGTAGCATTTACGCGTTCTTCAAGCGCACCGCACCGCCGCCATTCATGTCGAACTTCGACGCGCCAAACCGTGAGCAGAGCTGCACGATGCGCGAGCGGAGCAATACACCGATGCAAGCGCTGCAACTGATGAACGACACGCAGCACGTCGAAGCGGCCCGTGCCCTCGCGCAACGAATGCTCGTCGAAGGCGGCAATGAACCAGGCGCACGTATTACATTTGCATTTCGGACCGTTCTGAGCCGGAAGCCCGAGCCGGGGGAAATGGCCATCCTTCAGCAGCAGCTCGCCGCGCATCTCATCCGCTACCAGCAGGACGGCGAGTCGGCCAAAAAGCTGATCGCGACCGGAGACTCAAAAGCCAAAGCCGACATCGATCCGGTGCAGCTCGCAGCACATACCCTTATCGCGAGTACACTGCTGAACCTTGACGAGACGGTATCCCGGAACTGATACGGATTGAGCGACTAGCTCTTGCGCGGAAGCGCAACCTTGCCCGTGCGGGTGAGCGCGCCAATCCCAAAAGGCTCCATGAGCGAGATGAACTTGGTGATCTTGCTCTCGTCGCCGGTGACTTCGATGGCGAAGTTTCTGGACTGCACGTCAACGATTTTTGCCCGGAAGATATCGCAAATCTGCATGATCTCGGCGCGGGTCTCGCGAGTAATGGCGACGCGCATGAGGATGAGCTCGCGGTCCACGTACTCGCCGTCCATAAAGCCCTGGACTTCGATGACGTCGATGAGTTTTGCGAGAAGCTTCGCGACCTGGTCGAGCACGCGGTCGTCGCCACGGACGACGATGGTCATGCGGGATGTCGAGGGATCGAGCGTCGGGCCGACATTGAGCGAATCAATGTTGAACCCACGACCACTGAACATGCCGGCGATGCGTGTGAGCACACCGAATTTGTTTTCGACTAGGACTGAAAGCGTATGGCGCATAATAAAAGGGGGCGGAAGGTGGAGAGCGAAAGCGGGGGCGTCAAACTGAAATTCCGCAGGTTATTTCACGTAAACGCCGATCAACGGGCGTTTCGACGGGCGTGGAGTGGTGAAATCGCTGACAAATCCGGTGCGGGTGCGGAATTCCACATGGCCGGCACCGCTGCCGCCATAGACCAGCACGCTTCCAAGGGGAGCTTTATATGGGTCCGAGCACGAGATGCGGCGAAAGCCGTATTTGGCGGTCAGTTCTGCCGCGGCTTCCTTTGCGTAGGCGGAAGTCGGGCGGGAATCGACCAGACCTGCGCTGAGGAGGGCGTTTTTCACGTAGCGCCAGCAGGAACCTTGACTGTGACCGTAGGCACGGGCGGCGGCGATTTCGGCGGCGCGAACCATGCGCGAATCGTAGCGGTAGGACCCGGAAAGGGGGCCGAAAATCGAAAGTTTGCTGATATCGAGCTTTTTTGCGGTTGATTCGTCACGAAGCGAGTCGGGTGAGAGAGGTTTCGATTTTTTTGCCGTCTCGACTGCGATCATTGCTGCTCCGGACAGTTTGATGGAAACCGTCGATGGCTGGATTTTCACGGTATTCTTCCGGCTGGAATCGTAGATTGCCTGAACACTCGGCAGGGACGCTGCGGACGCACTGATGTGAGCCGCCATGACGGCAACGGCGAGATAGAATAGGGCAACGGGAAACCCGATGCTGCGTAAATTTGCGAACTTCATGAACAGGCAAGTTTAGCTTCTGTTCCAAGTGCGTCAAAGAATAGTTTACCCTCGCCTGGGAGGGTCACTGGAATCAGTGAAAGTACCGATACCTCGTGATGCGCATGGCGCGTCGGTTGCTAGAGCATTGAAGCGAAACGCGCCGAAAACCTGATGGAAGTTCCCATTCACTACGAATCACCTGAACACCGCCCTGTTGAATCCACTCAACAGAGAAGCGGGGGCTTTTTGGCGGTCTCGTGGGGAACTCCCTCCGCCGCATAGAAATGACAGCCGCCGCATCAATTCTCTCTGGAATCGGGAATTCGTTCCTGCCGATGCTCGATTCGCTCTTCCCGTTTCATTTCGTCTGCACGGAGGCCGGGGTCATTGAGCAAGTGGGGCGGTCTATGCTCCGGCATTTCCCTGAGTTTGCTCCCGGCGATTGCATTCGCGAATTCTTCGAGTGTGAAGCGGGCGGCGCTTTGGATTCCATCGCCGGATCGGAGGGGAGGACGGTTGTTTTGACCCGCGGAAATTCCGGCATTGCGCTGCGTGGGCAGATTATCCGCGTTGAGCAGGAGTCGCGCTTCTATTTCTTGGGTGTTCCTCAGTTTTCGAGTTTGGAGGAAGCGACGGCCATGGGCCTGGACGCCGAGGATTTTGGCACCTATGACCGGTCATTTGAGATATTGAAGCAGCTTGGTTCTCAGAGGAATGAGGATATGGACGGGCCAAATCCCGAGTTTCAGCAAACAGCCCGGCTCGTTTCGCCCGATCATGAAGAACTCGCGGTTCGAGAGGCGGAAAATCGCCATCTTGCGCTGGTCGCCGCCCGAATCGACAACGCGGTGGTGATTGCGAATGCGACGGGCTCCATCGAGTGGGTGAACGCAGGCTTTACCCGCCTGACTGGATACAAATTGGAAGAAGTCCGCGGAAAAATGCCCGGAGTCCTGCTCCAAGGGCCGGACCCCTCTCACGCGGCGATCCTCGTGATGCGGGACCGGATTGCGGGAGGTTCCGCCGTGCAGACGGAGCTCCTGAATACTGCCAAGGATGGACGGAAGTATTGGGTTTCCATCGAGATTCAGCCGATTCGGGACGACGGCGAGACGATTTCAAAATTCATCGCCATCGCGACGGACATCACCGAGCGCCGGGCCAACGATTTGCGGCGCAAGCTCGTCTATCAGATATCCCGGCTCCTCAGCGGAGGCGGGAGCGTGGAGGGGACCGTGGATCAGCTTCTCGGCTCGGTGGCCGAGACCCTCGGGTGGACAGCCGGGCGCTATTGGTCGGTGCAGTTTAATGACTCGCTCCTTTTACGATGTGACGCAGCCTGGCACAGCGAAGGTGCCGAGGGCGTGAGGGCGTTTTTTGGCCCCTCTACGAAAATATGCCTGGCTCCGGGTGCCGGCATCGTTGGGCGCGTACTCGAAGAGAAGCGCGCGTTTTGGAATGCCGGGGCACCGGAATCCGAACTTGGGAATCGTGCGCAGTCGCGAAGGCTTCAGTCGGTTTTCGCATTTCCTCTTGTGTCGGGTAATGTGGTTCTCGGAGTCCTGGAGTTCTTCGGCGAGCGGATGGACGAACCGGACCCGGAATTTCAGAAAACATTCGCATCCATTGGCAGTCAGATCGGCCAGTTCATGGAAAGGGAACGCGCGGAAACCGCACTTCGCGAGGCCGAAACGCGCTTGCGGACCCTCGTTGAACAGCTTCCCGCAGTAACCTACATTGCGGAGCCCGGCGCGAAGGGGAAATGGCATTTTGTCAGTCCTCAGGTGAAGGAACTCATCGGAATTACCCCGGAGGAGTTGGTCGCCGACGCGCGGCATTTCTTCAATGCGCTCCATCCCGAGGATCGGGAGCGGGAGCTCGAATCAGAGGTGCGCTCGGTATCGACGCATCAGCCATTTCTTCACGAATACCGGTTGATTGCGCGGGATGGCCGCGAAGTCTGGTGCCGGGATCTTGCGACGGTCATCCCAGTCGGCCCGGGCGGCGTCCCTTGTTTGCAGGGCGTTATTTTTGACATCACGCAGAGCAAGAAAGTGGAGGCCGAGCTGCTGGCGGCGAAAGAAACTGCCGAGGCGGCGAGCCGCGCAAAAAGCGAGTTTCTCGCCATGATGAGCCATGAAATTCGCACTCCAATGAACGGCATCATCGGTATGAGCAGTCTGCTGCTTGAGATGTCGCAGGATCGCAACCAGCGCGAGCTCATCGAAAGCGTCCGGCAGAGCGGAGACGCGCTGATGGACATCATCAATGACGTCCTCGATTTCTCGAAAATCGAATCCCGGAAACTGGAGCTTCATTATGAATCTTTCCAAATACGCGGCCTCACCGATCAGGTGCTCGATCTTCTTGCATCCCGTGCCGAGGAAAAAGGCATCTCTTTGAGTGCGATTGTCGCTCCCGACGTTCCTGTGGAGTGTGTTGGGGACGCGATGCGCTTGCGACAGGTCCTCATCAATTTCACCGGCAACGCACTCAAATTCACGGAATCCGGCGAGGTCATTATTCGCGTCAGCATCAGGCCTTCGCCGTATGGCGGCACGCGAGTCAGGTTCGAGGTCATGGATACGGGCGTCGGGATCGCCGTGGACAAACAGCCGGATCTTTTCCAGCCGTTCACCCAGGTGGATTCCAGCCCGACGCGACGTTACGGTGGGACCGGTCTCGGCCTCGCGATTTCGCGGCAGCTTGTGCAGTTGATGGACGGTGCTATCGGCCTGAGAAGCGATCTCGGGAAAGGCTCGATCTTCTTTTTTGAAGTCCCCATTGGCGTTCAGAAGCCTCTTGCGCTGCCGCCTCAAACTCGCCGGGCTCTGATCGTGGAAAATCATCGCCCGTCTGCGGAGGCACTGGATGCGGGGCTGCAATTACACGGGTTTTGCTCCGTTCGGATCAACTCCCTGGAGGACGCGATCATGCGTTGTCACTCGCCCGTTCACGGGCCGTTTGATGTCGTTTTTGTTTCGGACCAATTGCTCGACGGTCCCGCGCCAAAACTCCCGGAAAAACTGGGCCCCGGCGCGCCGGTCTGTGTCATCATTTCCTCCCGTCGGGCCATGACTTATCCCGACGTCAATCCTGCGTCCGTGCTTCCTCGACCGATTCGCGACTGGTCCGTCCGGGGATGGGTGGAGCACTTTATCAATGGCACTGCCGGCGCGCCTGCCAACGCGTCGTCCGAGCGTCCGCTGGACCTTTCCTCGCATCGAATCCTGATCGCCGAGGATCACGAGATCAACCGCCGTTTCATCCATCGAATACTTAACGGCCATTGCGCAGACCTCGTAATGGTCGAGGACGGTGCCGCCGCAGTGAGGGCTGCCGTCGAAAGCGAATTTGACATCATCCTGATGGACCTTCAGATGCCGTTGCTCGACGGGCTTTCCGCCACTCAGCAAATCCGGGCCTTCGAGGCTGCCCGGCCGGACCGCAAGCGGGCGACCATTATTGCGCTGACGGCGAATGTGATGCCGGGCGAGGACCGCCGCTGCCTCGCATCGGGCATGGACGAGTATCTGTCGAAGCCGCTGCGCCCCGCTACGTTGCGGGCACTTCTTCAGTCCATCGTCGCCGAAGGCCGGGAAGCCGGGACTGAAGCCATCGGAGGCAATGACGATGTCCGTTCGTCTGCACAGTTGCTGGCCGAACAACTCGGCGTCGAGGG
The DNA here is from genome assembly GCA_043719365.1 of Verrucomicrobiaceae bacterium. GTDB lineage: Bacteria > Verrucomicrobiota > Verrucomicrobiia > Chthoniobacterales > Chthoniobacteraceae > SXWH01. Next base: position 7,853 of record JAYSTZ010000920.1, read on the forward strand.
GGCGCTCGAAATGTTTGAAATATTTGATAGGGACATTGAGCACGTCATTGCAGAACTTGTGCGAAAGCACGGTTCCGGCAATGCGGAGGAGTTTGCCCGGGCGGCACATTCGCTTGTCGGATTCGTCGGTTTGGTGGGTTCAAATAGCATTGTCAAAATGGCGCGAAGCATGGAGGAATCAGCATCGAAGCGTGGCTGTAGTCCCTGCGCGTCGATGGTCAAAACGATATCTGCCAGCGTGGATCGGCTGCTGCCGAGGGTGAAAGAAGCGATCGCTGGGTTGAGGGAGCAGATTGGGGATCATGCGAAGTGACAGCGTTTTTGCCATCTGATTGGACGTGCGTTCGGTCGCAAGCTCGTTACGCTTCGCGGTGTCAACTCCAAGACAAATGAAGATTTTTTCCGTAGGAACCACCCTCTGTATCACTGACGTGAACGAACTGAGCGCGACGACAGCTCCAGCGTTGCGAGACAATTTCCGCGCCGCTTTAAAGCCGGGTACGACCGCGGTCGAAATCGAACTCTCGGAGACAAAGTTTCTGGATTCCAGCGGGCTCGGGGCACTTATCTCGATCCAGAAGACCATGGCGACCAGACAGGGCAGCATTTGCGTAGTCAATCCCACCAACACCGTCGTGCAAGTTCTCGAGTTGACGCGCTTGCACCGGGTGATCGAGGTCGTTCGGAGGTAGCCAGAACCAATGAACCTGAACCCGATCGCCCCCATTGCCGAAAATCGAACGACGTTGCGGGTGGAGTCTTCATGCACCCTTCAGTCTGTCAGGGATGCCGGGATCGAAGTGCGAAAGTTCCTCGCTGGGCAGGGCCTTGATGAGCCCTCACTGGATGGGTGGGAGTTGGTGATCATGGAGGCCGCCAACAATGCGGTGCTCTATGCGCCTGACACCGCGCGCCACCTCCCAATCACGATCGATGCGTCGGTCGGTCGAGGTTCCGTCGAGGTGAGGATCGGCGACCATGCGGCGGGATTTGATTTTCCCGACGAGACGTCGCTGCCCGAACCGGAAAGCGAAGGCGGACGAGGGTTGTATTTGATTCGTACACTGTCGAGTTCCGTCGATTACTTGAAGAGTAAGAACGGGAACGTTCTCGTCCTGACAAAGGTCCGGGAAAAGCCCGCGCGAGGACGTCGCTCGGCCAGTGTCGAAGAACTGGAGTCGGAGCTCAATCTACTCACCGAGGAGCTCGCCGCGAGCTACGAGAGTCTCTCCGCAATTTTTAGTTTCACGTCCACGTTTTCAAACGCCGAAGATCCGCTGGCTCTTGTGGATCCTTGGATGCGGGAACTCGCGCGCATTACTTCCGCCGACTGGTACGTCTTCTTTACCGCATCGCCGGATGGCCGGACCCTCACCCGCGCGACCAGCAGTGGTCCGGAGGCGCCGGCCAGCATCAACGTCCCGGGCCGGGGTCAGCCCGCGCCCGATGCCTGCGCCGTCGGCCTCGCGGTGTGCTCGAGGCAGGATGTGTGGCTGGACGCAACGAACGAGCTCGACGACGAAGACGTGATGGCTCCGTTCGCCGGACAGAGCAGCGGGATTTTGCACAGTGTCTTCATCGGTGCGGCGCTCGTTGGGTTCGTCGCGCTCGGTCGGCGTGTGGAGAATGCTCCATTTACCGCCGGGCAAGTGAACGTGATTCACACCTTCTCCGATTTCCTTGGAACTCAGATCCGGCACGCGCAGGTCCTCCGGGAGAGTCTGCTCAATCAAGTGATGCGGCGGGATCTCGAGATCGCGGCAAGCATCCAGCAATCGCTGCTCCCCGCAGCGCTGCCCAATTCCCGCCAGCTTCGTATCTTCGGCAGCGCGACCAGCGCACGGGAGGTGGGCGGGGACTTTTTTGATGTCATCGGATTTGGGAATGGCAGCGTGCTGGTCGTCATTGCGGATGTGATGGGGAAGGGAGTTCCGGCGGCTTTGTTTGCGGCGATCCTTCGCACGCTCGTCCGCTCGCGGCGCGACATTGCAAAACAGCCGGGCGTGCTTTTGGAGTGGGTGGCGGCGACGCTTTTCCCGGACTTTGATCGCGTGGAAATGTTCGCCACGATGCAGCTTGCCTACTTCGATAGTCCTGCGCGCCGCGTCCATGTCGCTGGAGCCGGGCACTGCCCGCTTTTCATGGCGTCGCCGACCGGTGGAATCATCGAAGTGCCATCCCAAGGGGTGCCGATCGGAATCGAGTTTAATTCCCGGTATCCCGAAACCGTCCAGTCTGTTGAACCGGAGAGCCGCCTCATTCTATTCACCGACGGCGTCACGGAATCCCGCAACGTCGAGGGCGAGGAATGGGGAATGGAAAGACTGCGTAAATGGCTCGCGAACGCCCCGGAAGCACCGCTTCCAAAACTCGGGGAAGCTTTGTTGGACGAAATTACGCGCTTCCGCGGAGCCGCGCCGGTGCCGGACGACATCACTTTTGTTCTCCTGACGACCCACGCTTAAACACCATGCCACACCGAATTCTTCTCGTTGACGACGAGGCACATATCCTTCGCCTTACAGAACTGAGTATGCGCAAAGGGAACTACGAAATCATCACGGCCCGAAACGGATTTGAGGCGATCGAATGCGTGGCCCGGGACAAGCCCGATCTCGTCGTCATGGATGTCCAGATGCCGGGAATGGACGGCCTTCAAGCGCTTCAGATCCTGAAATCCGACCCGGCCACGGCGAAGATTCCTGTCATCGTCCTCACGGCCCGCGGGCATCAACTTACGCGGCAGGAGGCCGAGGCAATCGGTGCCAGCGCATTTCTCACAAAGCCGTTCAGCCCGACGCAATTATTCGCGGAGACGCAGCGGATTCTGGGGAATGGAGAATGACGGGCTTTCTGGGTTGCTTTGCATTGCGGCCATCGGTAACGGGCTGCACATGACTTTGCCCGCTCCCGGCCGGAAGCTCCTTTTCCTGCGCCGCGGACTTTTTTCATACAGCAACGTGAGCACTGCCGAGCAGCTCCAAAAACACTTTCCCGAGTATCCGCTCGAGAACGTGGACATCGGTCCGCGCTTTGATTTCGGGCGCACGTGCCTCTTGAAAAGCCCGCTGTATTTTCTGCGTAATCTCGTCGAGACGCGGCGGCTTTACGGACCGCTCATCCGTTCGGGGAAGCTTTCGTTGCGCAACGGATTCGGTCGCACTGTGGGTTACATGAAAGCGGTGCGCACACACATCGTGGAGCGATTTGCGAGCAGGGCAGGGGAGTTTGCGTTTTCGTTCCAGACGCAGTCGCTTTTCGACGGTCATCTGCCCGGTTTGCCGCACTTCCTTTTTACCGACCACACGCATCTCGCAAATCTCGGATATCCGAGCTTTGACCGCGAGTTGCTGGCGGGGCAGCAATGGATCGCTGCCGAGCGCGCCGTTTACCATGCGGCGACCCGCGTTTTCACCATGGCGGGGCATGTGGCGCGGAGTTGTGTGAGGGATTACGGGTTGCCGGAAAATCGGGTCGCCACCGTCCACGCCGGGAGCAATCTGAAATCGAAGCCTCTCCCGCTGGCGAACGATGAATTTCGCAATCAGGCGGTCGTTTTCATCGGCATCGACTGGGAGCGAAAAGGCGGGCCGACGCTGCTGAAAGCGTTCGCCACCGTCCGGGAAGCTCTCCCGAATGCGAAACTGATCGTCGTCGGTTGCGATCCTGGCATCGGGAGCCCTGGTGTGGAATTTACAGGGAAAGTGCCGCGCGAAGCCGTGGGCGGCTATCTGGCGAGGGCGTCCGTCTGTTGCCTGCCGAGCCGTATTGAGCCGTTTGGCATCGCCCCGATCGAGGCCGCGCTCGGCGGAGTGCCATCGGTGGTTTCGGATGTCGGTGCGCTTCCGGAAATCATCCTCGATGGCGAAACGGGCCGCGTAGTTCCCGTGGACGACGCACCGCGACTCGCCGCGGCGCTCGTCGCACTTTTACGCGACCCGGCCCTTTGCCAGCGACTCGGCGCGGCTGGCCGGGTGCATGTGACGGAGCGCTTTAACTGGGACCACGTTGGAGCGCGACTGCGAACTCACATCCTCACCGCCCTCGCCGGATGAGCGGAGATCGAACGAAACCAGCGCGCTTTTGTCGAAGGTAGGCGATGCGCGAGGCTTGCCTTCGTTTCGTTTAGTCTGCTTTCTACTCCGCACTTCACCGCCAATGCCGCAATTTCGCTACACCGCCAGAGACTCCAGTGGACAACTTGTCGATGGAGTCGTGACTGCCAACGACCGTGCTGGAGCGATTTCCCAAGTGGAATCGAAGAAATACACGCCCATCAAAATCGCCGCAGCCGACAGCGCCCCGGCTGCCGAGTCTCCGGTGAAAGCGCTGCCTGCGCCCGGCGGTGAAAAGACGCTGGCAAAGGTGGAGCAAAAGCAGGTCGTCACCAAAAGCTCCGCTTCCTCCACCAAGGCTGGCACCGCGACATCGTCGGCGGCTCCCGTGCAAAAGGTCACGAAAATCAGCCATGCGCAGCAGTATCTTTTTTGCGAGCAGCTCGCGCATTTGCTCAGCGCGGGGATGACTCTGGATGAATCGCTCGGAGTGCTCGTAAAGCGGCTGAAGCAGCCGAAACTCAAGGCTCTCTCGCAGTCGCTCCATCAGTCGCTGATCGATGGGCGCAGTCTTTCGCAGGCGATGAAGGACTTCCCGAAGATCTTCAATTCGCTCTTCGTGAACATGATTTCCGCAGGCGAGGCATCGGGCTCACTCTCGCTCATTTTGCGCCGTCTCACGACGTATCTTGCCGACATCAAATCCCTCCGCGACCGCGTCCAGCAGGCGCTGATGTATCCCTCATTCCTCGTGGTCGCGGGCATCGGACTGATCCTCGTATTTATGACGACGATGGTTCCGCAGCTCACCAGTTTCTTCAAGGACACCGGCTCGAAACTGCCGGCGGTGACGAGGATGATCATCGACGCGAACGATATTCTCACCAGCTATTGGTGGGCGATCCTCGGTGCCATCGGCGGTGGGTTCGTTCTCTTCAAAGCGGCGGTGGCGAACCCGTCAGGGCGGCTCGGATGGGATAAATTCAAGTGGCACGTCCCCGTTTTCAGTCTGATTCCGCGCTACCGTTTTTATGCGCAGTTTGCCCGCACGCTCGGCACATTGACCGAAAATGGCGTGACTCTTCTTCGTGCGCTGGAACTGCTGGAAGACGTGGCAGATAATGAATTCGTGCGGCTCCGCATGGTGGACCTTCGCGCCGCCGTAGTGGACGGAGCCACGTTGTCCGGGGCAGCGGCTCCGCAGAATATCTTCCCCGAAATGTTTGTGGATATGATGGGCGTCGGCGAGCAGACGGGCAAATTCTCCGACACGATGAACCTTATTGCCGACGTGTATGAGCGGGAGCTCGACAAGCAGGTGCAGGTGGTCAGCACGCTCATCCCGCCCATGGTCATGGTCGTTATCGCAGCGGTCATCGGCGTTGTGATTTACGGAATTCTGGTCGCCGTCTTCAGCCTCACCCAAAGTATCCACTGAAGATGATACCGGTCCTTGCAAATACGCCAGCCAGCCCCATAGAATAGGCGTTCATGGTTCGCACCGTCATCGCCGCATTGCTCATCGCCTGCTCCCGCGCATTCGCGCAGGATGCTGTCGAGCAGCCTGCGCCGTTCACTGCGTGGCTAGATTTTAACGTCCTGGGCCGTGCGAATGCACCGCAGCCGTCGCTGCCGATTTGGTTTGAGTCGTTCCAAAGCGATCTGATTCCCGCGACT
>JAYSTZ010000093.1:0-11563 GCA_043719365.1 Verrucomicrobiaceae bacterium
CGTCGAAGAAGTCGTCGTGCTCCTGTTGATACGGGTCTTTGTCGCCTTCGTTTTTGTGGCGCCATGCTTCGCCTTCAGTCGGGTTGATCGTGTGCCGGGACATGTCGCACTTGCCCTTCGATCCCTGGGCGTGCTCGGAGACGCTGTTCCAGCATCCGACGATGTGGCGGCATTGGCTGAAGCAGCGCGAGCCGTCTTCGTACTCGAATTCAACGGCGTGGTGATCGAATATCTCGCCGTAGTCTTGGCCCTTGCGGACTTCGCATCCGCCCATGCCGTTCGCTTTGACAGGATACTTGAATCCCTTCGCCCAGTTGATCACATCGAGGTTGTGGATGTGCTGCTCGGTGATGTGATCGCCGCAGATCCATGTGAAGTAGTACCAGTTGCGCATCTGGTATTCCATTTCCGTGAGCTTGCGTCCGGCGGCCTTTTCGAGGTCGGCCCGTTTCTTGACCCACGGGGTTGCGCCGTTCCAATAAGCGCGCAGTGTGTGGATGTCGCCGATCGCTCCATCATGGAGGCGCTTCATCGTTTCGATGTAGCCCTTCTGGTGGTGACGCTGGAGTCCCACACCGATTTTCAGGCCCTTCTTTTTCGCCTCTGCCGCCGCAGCGAGGACGGTGCGGACGCCGGGGGCATCGGTCGCCACGGGTTTCTCGGTGAAGATGTTTTTACCCTGCTTCACCGCTTCTTCGATCTGCATCGGGCGGAATCCAGGAGGCGTGGCGAGGATGACCACGTCGGCCATTGCGATCGCTTTCTTGTATGCGTCAAACCCGATGAACTGATTCTCGGGCTTCACATCTACGCGCTCTTTGTGCTGGCTCTGGAGATTGCTCAGCGAGCTCTTCAGGCGGTCTTCAAAAACGTCCGCCATAGCGACGAGTTTCACCGGACCTTGGTTAAATGTGCTCAGTGCCTGGCCTGCCGCGCCGGAGCCACGTCCGCCGCAACCGATGAGTGCGATTTTGATTTCTTCGCTGCCGGCCGCGTGGGCGAAGTAAGATGGGTTGAGCGCCGTGGCAATTGCCGCGCCGCCGAGGAGACCGCCAGACCGGCGCAGGAAGCTGCGGCGATCGAACTGATCTGGAGTGATGATTCTGGTTTCTTGATTCATGTGTTTGTTTTTGAGGTTTGTGAAACGGGTTCCGGATGTTTGGTCCGGTGCGCCACGCGTGTTACTCACCCGCAGCGGGTGCCGTTCTTTGGCGTGACGAACGCCGCATTGCAACCGCAGATGCAAAAAATGCCGCATCCCGTGCGCAGGCGGCGCACTCCGGTGCGCAGAAACGGTCCACGCACCGCTGGAAAGAAAGTGAATAGTTTTCGATTGCATTCAGGTGGAAACCGGAAAGCCAAAATCAGCTTCCGATGTTTATCCGATTTGTGCATGGGAAGACGCAATTAGAACCGACCATTGCCCCGCCGCCTGCAGGATCGCCCAGACAACGCATTGTCACCCGGGCCCGGAGGCATTTTCTGTCGCACGGGTTCCGCGGCGTCACGATGGACGATCTGGCTGCGGAGCTGGCGATGAGCAAGAAGACGCTTTAAGCACATTTTGCGGGCAGGAGCGCTTTGCTGGAAGCGGTGATCGACGACAAGCTGCTCGCGGTGGATGAAGATCTCGGGCGGGTCGCGGCTGGGGCCGTCGCGGATTTTCCTGCGGCGCTGCATCAACTCCTCGCGTGCGTGCGGCAGCATGCGGAGGAGCTCCAGCCTCCGTTCCTGCGGGACTTCGCACGGGAGTCCCCGGATCATTTCAAGGTGGTGCAGACGCGGCGACGGGAGGTGTTTCAGCGGCATTTCGGGAAGCTGCTCGGCGAGGGCCGAAAGGCCGGCATGATCCGCAAGGACATCGCCAGCGGCTTGATGATCGAAATCCTCCTCAGTGCCACCGAAGCACTCGTGAATCCGCAAAAGCTTGCGGAACTCGAACTCTGGCCCATCCTCATTTTCGCCGCCGTGATGCTCACCATCGGCATCAAGCGCTACCGCCAGACGCTCGATTAGGCCGCAGTTTCAATCCGCCCGTCCCGGTCCCGCAATCGCTAGCTCTTGAAGTGCGAGATCGGGAATTTTCGAGCACCGCGCCGTTTCCGGGAGTCGCACGAAACTGATTGGGCGCATCGCGCGTTTTGTGGACAGCGATCTCGATATATCGGGATCGCCGCTCCTTGGGCTTCGCCTCCCCGAGAGCGGGTTTTTTTCGTTTCGTGCGAGAAGTCGCTTGCGAAAGTAGTTCCCGGCTTTAGCCGTCGGACCGTCCCCGAGGAGACCACGGGCACGCTTTGCAGAAAGACGCATTGAGTGAATTTTCGACGCGCACGCTGCTTGCCACGACGCTATCCCGACCTGTCGGGACTGACTACTTTACGAGACGAGCGTGAGTAGGACGAATCCGCTGAAAACAGACTCGGACGGCGACGGGTTGGGCGATGCGGCGGAGTTGACGGCGGGGACGAATCCGAATCTGGCGACTTCGCGGTTCATCGCCTACATGCCCGTGCGCAATGCGAATGGGAGCGTGACGCTGACATGGGCGGCTGTGGCGGGGAAGATTTGCACGATTTACCGCTCTGGCACTGCTGATTTTGCGAACAACGATGTGGTCGCGTCCGCGCTGCTCGGCACTGCGCCGCAGACGAGCTGGACGGATATGACCGTGCCAGCGGGAGCGGCGGCGTTGTTTTACGTGGTGCAGGTGGAGGAAGAATAAATGAGCCAACTCATCTACAGCGAAACGAGAGTGCCGAGTTTTTTAAATACGAGATGTGGCCAGCGGCGTACCGCTCGCGAATACAGCCGTGGGGCTTCTTTCGCGAAGAAGCATCTTGGAGCAGGCAGCTTGCGAAGTTTTCTGAAATCGCGGGTGCTTAAGTGGCTGTGGACTTTCCGGAAGCGAGGAGCTCGAAAAGCTCTGCCAGGAATCGTTCGTTTTGCGCGGCAGTTCCGACGCTCACTCGGATCCATTCCGGCAGTCCGTACGAATTCATGTCGCGGATGATGACGCCTTTTTTCATCAGCGCAGAGAACACGGCTTTTCCATCGCCAACTTTCACGAGGACGAAGTTCGCGTGGCTCGGGACATATTCCAGGCCCATCGCATCGAATGCGGACTGCATTTTGGCGCGTTCGACGAGCGTGAGTTCCCTCGTCTTGGTCTGGTGCTCGTCATCTTGTAGCCCGGCGAGAGCCCCGGCCTGGGCTATGCCGTTTGCGTTGAAAGGCTGACGCGTTTTTTGAAGGACATCGATGAGCTCTTTCGGGGCGATGCCGTAGCCGATGCGCAGGTTCGCGAGCCCTTGGATTTTGGAGAAAGTTCGGAGCACGACGACCTTGCGGCCTTCGCGCACGTATTTGATTACATCTGGAGGGTTCGGCAGAAATTCGTAGTAGGCCTCGTCAAACACGACGACGATGTGCGGGGGCACTTTCGACATAAAATCGTCGAGTTGCTCTTGCGACAGGAGCGTGCCCGTAGGGTTGTTCGGGTTCGCGATGAAAATCTCTTTCGTCTTCGCGGTCACGGCGGCGAGCATCGCGTCGAGATCATGCGCGAAGCCGGGGTCCGGCACTTCGATCGTCGTCGCGCCGAAAAGTGTCGCCATCAGCTTATAGACGACGAACGCGTGGCGGGCTGCGATGATTTCGTCGCCGGGGCTCAGGAACGCCTTGCCGATGAACTCGATGATCTCATTCGAGCCACAGCCGAGGATCACGTTGGCCCGTTCGACGCCCATTTTTTGCGCTATCGCCTCGCGCAGGTAGTAGCCGCCGCCATCGGGGTAAAAGTGGGATTTCTCGAGCATCTCGCGCATCGCAACGAGTGCCTTGGGAGAAGGGCCGAGCGGGTTTTCGTTGGAGGCCAGCTTGATGATTTGATCGGGCCGCAGCCCAAGTTCGCGCGCTACGTCTTCGATAGGTTTACCGGGCTCGTAGGAAACGAGTTCACGCAACCACGGATGAGCATTGGACCAGACATTCGACATCATTTTCCTTACGCTACCCGCCGGAACGAATCCGCATAGTCAAAATTGTGCAATTGCGTCTTTCTGCGGTTCCCGATTCTGTCGAAACCCGATGAATAGAGGGCAGAAACGTGAATGATTTTTTCGCAGTGATGGGACTGCCGCGCTCCGCGTGGCTGGATGGCGAGATGCTGAAAGAACGTTTTCACCGGCTCAGTGCGGAGCGTCATCCAGATACGCCGGGCGGCTCGGGCGCTGAATTTGCGATCCTGAATGAAGCGTGGCAGACTCTGCGGGAGCCTGTTTCGCGGCTGCGGCATTTTCTGGAACTGACGGCCCCTGAGACAATCGTTGCATCGGGCGGTGCCCCTGCGGAACTGGGCGATCTCTTCATGGACATCGCGACGCTGAAGCAGCTCGCGGGAGCGATGGGAAAGCCCGCTTCACCGCTGGGCCGTGCGCTTTTGGAGCCGCGACGGCTGGCGTTGATGGAGCGGTTTTCGGGAGTGGAAGGAAGGTTGAAGGCAGCCGTGGAGCAGGGGCATGGCGAGCTTCAAAACCCGGCGGCTACAGCGTCGGAACTGGTTGCGACAATGGGCAGGCTTACGTTTTTGAGCCGCTGGTCCGGGCAGATGCGGGAGTTGCAGTTGCAGATGGATTCGTAAATTCGCCGTGTCCGTGAAAGAATCTGGTTCCCTTGGATGCGGTCTTGTTTAATGTCGCGGAAGATTGCCCATGAACTTGCCCGTTGGCGCGATCTTCGTAAATTCCAGAACAATCCATTATGGCTGACATCAAATTCTGCTGCCCTGAATGCGCGCAAAAAATCGCGGTCGATCCTGCTGCTGCCGGTGTGCAAATCGACTGCCCGTCCTGCAAAAGCGCGTTGATAATTCCGGCGACGTCCGAGGCGGAGGTCAGGATGGTGAATCGCAGGCCCATGGCGGTTCTCGCCGGGAGCCCGGATGCGGTGTCCGAGCAGATCAGCGCGAAGCAAAAAGAACTTGATGCCGCAGTGGAGGAATCGAAGCGGCTTCGTGCTGAAGCGGACGCTTTGCGCGAGAAATCGGAGAAGGCGCTCGAGGAAGGCAGCAGATTCAAAACCGATTCGGAGAAGGCGGCACTGGAGTTGGAGAGACTCCGCAACGATCTCAGCAAAATTTCCTCCGAGCGCGACGGACTCAAGGAGCGGACGCAGGAACTCGTCGTGCAACAGGGCAAGGAGTCCGGCATCAAGGCGGATCTCGAGAAAACCAAGGCGGAACTTTCTGCGACGCGCAAAGAACGTGATGAATTGGGCACCAAACTCACCGCTTTTGCATCGCTCCGTGAAGAACTGGAGCGCGCCGAGCGCGAGCTGGATTCTGCCCGGAATGCGATTGTCACGTCCACTAAGGATCGCGACATCCTTGCGGAGACCGGGGCCAAGATGCAGAAGCAACTTCGCAGTCTTGCGGAGTCTGCACCGAAGGGCGGAATCCCGCCCAAAGATGTGCAGGCGCTGCTGGAAAAGATGGCTGCATCCGAGCGCGAGCGCGCCGATTTGAAGGCCACGCTCAACGAGGTTTACAAGGGTTCTGGTTCGCAGTGGGGCGAAACCATGGGACAGATCGAGAGACTGCGGGATCAACTCGCCTCGGTATCCAATGAGCGGGACACTTTGAAGCTGAATTCTGGCAATGCAGCAGTCGAGGTTTCCACGCTGCGCGCTGAGTGCGAGACGCTGAAGGCTGAATTCAAAAAGTCGGGCGAACAGATTGCGAAGCTCAATGAAGAAGTCGCTCTCATCGCGAAAGAGCGTGATGAACTCCGGAACAAATCCGCCTCTACGGAAGGCCTTCCTGCTGAGCTGGCAGCAGCGCGGGAGGACACGGGAAAAGTACGTGCGCAGTTAAACGAAATCACCCGCCTTTTGGAGTCTGCGAAGCGCGAAACCGATCGGACTCAGGGCCTTGCGGATGAACGAGGGAAGGCGCTGGAGAAGATGGGCGGCGCGGTGGATGCGGCAAAGCATGAGATTGCACGCCTCGTGGAGGCTTCTGCGGCGGCCACGGCGGAACGCGAGAGGCTCGCGGCCAGCTCAAGCGAATTGGGCGAGGAAGCGCGCGAGCTTCAGCAGAGGGTCGATGGATTGCTGGAGGAACTCCACGCCCGCGAACGCGAACTTTCGGAAGCGAGGGAATCAGGAGTCGCCGATCACAACGCTCTGGAAGCTCGCGATGCAGAGTTGCACGAAGTTTCCACGAAGCTGGAGGCCACGGTCGCACGTCTGGCCACGCGCGATATGGAGGCCCGGGAGGCGCTGGCGCGGCTGGACACCGCGCGCGGTTCGGGGCAGGAGTCGCAGATTCGCCTCGAACAGGCGGAGCGCACGGCCGCCACGGCAAACGAGCTTGTGAAGGCTGCCGAGGCCGAGCGGACGCGGGTTTCCGAGCAACTGGCCAAGGTGACGGCAGATGTTGGAGGGCTTCATGAGCAGCTCAAACAGGCGCGGGTGGATCGCGAGCAGACCCGGTCCAAATACATCGAACTACAGACGGAGATGGAGCGGCACTACGATGCCGTCCACGCGATCGAAGCCGAGCGCGATGCGGTAAGGGGCGAACTCGATGCCGTGAAAACCGGCTTGGAACGGGCAAAGCAGCATGTGAGCGTCCTTCAGGCCCGACGGGACGTGATGCGCGAGGAAATCAACGGTCTCCGGGTGAAACTCGGCATGCCGCCCGAGCCCGTGGGCGTGTAATTACGGTGGCCGCGTAGAATTGAAGGGCTTGCGGTTTGGGAAAGCGGTGGCACTTTGCGTTTACTCGTAAATGCTCAAATACCTTCGCCTCGCCCCATTACTCCTCTCCGCCATCACGCACGCTGCCGTAGTGATCAGCGTGGACGTGAATGATGCCATCGACACTCCCACGGATACTGCACCGGGATTTTCGACCTATGTGCTCAGTGACAACACGCTGACGATTGGCGGCTACACGGTGGACATCAATCCCTCGTCGGGCGCTGCGCTTGACGACGTGCATCGCATGACCCCGGTCAACGCGGGCGCGCTGACGCTAGGCGCGCTGTATCGCGATTCAGTTTTCGCCGCCGGCGATAATACGACGAACTTTTATCGTGTCGGGATGGATACCGTGATCGGCGGGCTCACAGCGGGGAAAAAATATACGCTGACCGTTTGGGGCTACGACTCCGGCAGCACAGGTGCGCGAGTGAGCGACTGGAGTGTGCTGGGGCTCGGCGGGCCGCAGTGGGCGGCGAATAATTTCACCTTCGACGGAGCGACCGTGCCGGCGAGCGATTCAGCGAATCGCTTTACCGTCACGGCGTTTGCAGATGCGTCCGGGAATCTCATTTTGCGCGGACGGCCCGGACAGCAATCGGCCACGGCGAGCGTCTTTTTGAACGGGTTCACGGTGGATGAACTCGCCGCTTCTGCGGTTTCTGCGGTTCCGGTTTTGGCATTGGATTTTAATGACCGCAGTTTTGCCGGTGCAAGTTACACGGCGGCTGGATTCATCGAGTTCGTTCTCGATGGAACTACGGCAACGCAGACCTCTGCGACGCGCACTTTCGGCTCGCGGACCGTGACTCTAGCCGGAGTCGGTGTGACCGTGGATGACCGTGAGCGGGCTGGCATTCCGGGAAACAATGGAGCGTTCACCGATAACCTCCTCATGCGCGACTTCATTTTCGCCAGCAGTGGAGCGGCTGGTACGGGAATGGATGTGACCGTAGGCGGTCTCACTCCCAATACGCAGTATCTCGTGGAACTGTGGAGCTACGATTCAAGCAGCGGGGCGACGGTGCGCACCAGCGACTGGACGGTGAACGGCGCAATGCTTTGGGATGATTATGGGTTCAACGGATCGAATCAGCCCGTGACGAATAACGATTACAGAATATCGGGGGCATTCACGACAAACGGGAGCGGGCAATTCGTCATCAGTGGGCGCGTCGTGGTGAACGCTCCAGCCGTGTTCATTGACGCGCTCCGTATCTCGTCACTCGTCCCGGCAGCCGTCGTCGATTTTGGGCATCCGGTCATCAATGAATTCACTGCGGACAATGCGAACGGCATCACGGACGAGGACGGCGCGACCAGCGACTGGATCGAGATTTGGAATACGACGACCGGTGCGCTGAATCTTGCGGGCTGGACGCTCACGGGCAACGGAGCTCTACAGGCTCCGGTAACATGGACGTTTCCGGTGGGTGTCAGCATTCCGTCGCAAGGATTTCTGCGCGTGTGGGCCTCAGGGAAGAATCGCACGGCGAATCCGTCAGCATTGCACACGAGTTTCACGCTGGAAAAGTCGGCAGGGAGCTATCTGGCGCTCGCGCAACCGGGCGGGGCAATTGTCTCGTCATTCTCGAATCTTCCGGCTCAACGGGCGAACGTGAGCTACGGACGTTTCGGCACTGTCGAGCCGCAGACCACGGGCTATTTTCAAGCGCCCACGCCTCTTGCCCAGAACACTGTGGCTCCGGTTCCCGGCTTCGTGGAAGACACGACTTTCGACATCAAGCGCGGCTTCTTCAATACCGCCCAGACGGTTCACATCACCTGCACCACACCCGGTGCGGCGATTTACTACACGACCGATGGGAGCGAGCCTACGACGAGCAGCACGCTCGTTCCCGGCGGCGGCATCGCGGTGACGACGACGACCGTGCTGCGCGCAAAAGCATTCGCCCCGCCGCTTGCGCCGAGCAACACGGATACGCAGACGTTTATCTTCAATGCCGCCGTGCAGAACCAGCCTGCCGTGCCCGCGGGCTGGCCGGCGACTTGGGGCACCAACAGCGAAGTCGCCACGAATAACGGCGGCAACGGCACCGTGCCCGCCGATTACGAAATGGACCCCGATGTGGTGAACGCCACGCAGCCCGGCTACAGCGTGCAGCAGGCGCTTGCCGCGCTGCCCGCACTCTCGATCGTGATGAATCCGTCGGACTTTCTCGGTGCGACCGGCATTTATCAAAACCCCCAAAGCATCGGCGCCACGTGGGAGCGCGCTTGTTCATTTGAATACCTCGAAACCAACGGCAGCGACACCCACACGAACTGCGGCGTCGCCGTCCACGGCAACTCCTCGCGCCGCCCGTGGCGTATCCAGAAGCATTCGTTTCGCCTCTCGTTCCGGTCGGAATACGGCGACGGAAAGTTGAACTACAAGCTCTTCGATGACACGACGGTGAAGCAGTTCAACAAGCTCGTGCTGCACGCATTTTTCCCCGATGGCTGGGGCATGGTGAGCTGGGACACCGCCCGCTATCGGCCCGAGACGGCGGTGACTTTCCGCGATCCTTTTATGAAGGCCACGTTTGCCGAAATGGGCGGCGCACGCATCAGCGGGCGCTTCGTGCATCTCTACATCAACGGCCTCTACTGGGGCGTCTATGAGGCGGGCGAGCGCGTGGACGATAATTGGTGCGCCGATCATCTCGATGGTTTGCCGACGGATTGGGACGTGATCGCGCCGGACACGACCACGGCCGTCCAGCTCAAAGCGGGCAATCTCACTGCGTGGAACGCGCTCGCAGCGCTCGTCATCACGCCGGACCTCACCGTGCAGGCAAACTACGCCGCCGTCGCCGCACAAGTGGACCTCGCGAATTTCGCCGACTACTACCTGCTTCACATCCACGCCGACGCTGAGGATTGGCCGCACCACAACGGCTACGCGCTTCGCAACCACACGGCGGCGGGCGCGAAGTGGCGCTTCCTGACGTGGGACCAAAGCATCGCCCTCGACCCGCTCGTGCTCGTGGACCGCTTCTCCGTGGGTGCGCCCAATACCGCAGGGAACGCAAATGCCGCGCTGACTCTCGGCGTGCTGTATCAAAAACTGCGCGTCAATTCGGAGTTCCGCCTCCTCTTCGCCGACCGCGTGCATAAGCACCTGCACAACGGCGGCGCGCTTTCTCTAGCTGTCGAGCAAGCGCGCTGGCAGTCCTTTGCCGACAAGCTGGACCAAGCCATCGTCGCCGAAAGCGCACGCTGGGGCGACACCGCCGACGCCACACCCTACGGCCCCGCCGTGCTCCCCTCCGACGCCGTGCTGAAGCGCGAGACGCACTGGCTCCCGCAGGTGAATCTCGTGAAGAACACCCACATGCCCGCGCTGCACAACACCGCGAACAGCTACGCCACGCTCACCGAACTCCGCGCGCAATCGCCGAAACTTTACCCCACGACGGAAGCACCGGACTTCGCGCAGTTCGGCGGCAATGTGCCCGCAAACTACGCGCTCAGCATCTCCGCCGCAGCGGGGCAGATTTACTACACGGTGAACGGCACCGACCCCCGCACCGCCTACACCGGCGCGGCGGCGGGCACTTTATATAGTGGACCGGTCACACTCGGGGCGACGGGAGTCGTGAAAGCGCGTGCGCTGAACGGCGGCGAATGGAGCGCGCTTACCGAGGCGACGTTCATCGTCGGCACGGCTGCGTCGGCGGCGAATCTCGCGGTCACCGAGCTGAACTACAACCCCGCGCCCGGCGACGAGGAGTTCATCGAGCTGATGAATATTTCGGCAGGCATCATCGACCTCACGGGCGTGCATTTCGACGGAATCACGTTCACGTTTGCCGATGGGACGCTGCTCAATCCCGGCGAACGCATCTGCCTCGCCCGCGACGTCGCGCTTTTCACCACGCGCTACGGCGCAGGCCCGCGAGTCGTCGGGCCTTACGCGGGATCGCTCGACAACACGGGCGAGGAAATCGCCGTCCTCGCCGCCAGCAACGCCGACATCGTGCGCTTCAATTACAACGACAAAGCGCCGTGGCCCGTCGCCGCCGACGGGGCCGGGCGCTCGCTCGTGCTTCGGCAACCGGCAGCCTCGCAAAATCTCAGCGACGGCTCAAACTGGCGTAGCAGCACGGCCACTGGCGGCAATCCGGGTTCTGGCGATACGGTCGCGTTTTCCGGCGCGCCATTGGCGGATGCGGATGCCGACGGCTTCGTGCGGCTCTTTGAGTATGTGCTGGCGGGCGACGATAGTGTCACCGGCGACGTGGCAGCGCCGGTCGTCGCAGTCGAGACGCTCACCATCTCCGGCATCGCGGGCCAATATCTCACCATCACCGCACGCACACGCGCCGCAGCGGACGACGCGACATTAAGCGGCGAGTTTTCCACCAACCTGGCGTTGCCGTGGCAGCCCGCCGTTTACGTGGGGGAGACGGTGAATCTCGACCGCACCGTCTCTCGCAAATGGAGAGCGCCAGTCCCCTACAGCGGACCGCAGCAGTTCGTGAGACTTCGCGCGGTGCTTTAGCATAGTCATCCGTCTCCCACGGATAATGAGCCGCGGAGAGGAACGAATCGTAGCGGGTGTGTACCGCCCCCGAGCATCAAGGCGCTGTATGTGGTTAACCCCCAAGGAGGGGGGCCGTCTCGGCCCCCTGAACCACGGAGTGGTTCCCCAGTTTTCTTACGGGGTCCGGTGTGCCCCCCCACGCCGAAGGCGTTGAATCAATCAGCTTGTGGTTAACCCCCAAGGAGGGGGGCCGTCTCGGCCCCCTGAACCACGGAGTGGTTCCCCAGTTTTCTTACGGGAGCCGGTGTGCCGCCC
>JAYSTZ010000921.1:0-5259 GCA_043719365.1 Verrucomicrobiaceae bacterium
TGTCGTCGCCAGCACCACTTGGGCTGCAAATCCGACGTATGCGCAAGACAACCTACGCATTACGGAAATCAATCTTCGACCGGCACCTCCGACGCCTGCGGAGTTGGCAGCGGTTCCAGGGCTCGTTGCCAATGATTTCGAGTTTATCGAGCTCATCAATAACGGCCCATCCGTGATGAATCTCGGTGGCGCATACTTCGATAAAGGCGTCACATTCACATTCCCGACGCCGTTCAACTTGAACCCAAATCAACGCTGCCTCGTCGTCTCCAGCCAGACTGCATTTGAGACACGCTACGGCACCGGAATGCTCATCGCCGGCGAGTTCGAAGGCAGCTTCGACAACGGCGGCGAAAAAGTGCGCATCTTCGACAGCGCAGGCGAAGAAGTGCTCACCTTCACCTACGACGACGACTGGTTCCCGGTGCCTGTAGGTCAGTATCGCACCTTCGTTACCCGCTCTGCGAATCCCGCTTACAACGCTTACGACGCCCCGACGACGTGGGCACTTAGCGAGACTCAAAACGGCACGCCTACCGGCGGCGAAACGCAGAATTCCCGCGTGTTTGAAGGCTGGCGCTGGGACCACTTCACGCTTGCAGAAATCCCGACGGTTCTCGCTCCGAACACTGCTGGCGCTCTGACGTCCGACCCTGATGGCGACGGCATGAACAACTTCACCGAATTTGCATTTGGACGTCTGCCGAGAACACCGGATCAACCCGGCGCACTCACCACGGGCGGACGGACGACCGATTCCGGAAACGACTACCTCTGCGTCAACTTCCGCCGCGCAAAGAATGCGCTTGATGTGACTTATTACGTCGAGGCGAATTCCGACCTGGCAAACCCGGCTGGCTGGACCAGCGTCGGCGTGCTAGTCAGCGCTGCGGACAATGGCAACGGCACCGAGGAAGTTTGCTTCCGAGACACCACACCGATTGGTGGGACGCCGCGCTACATGCGGGTTCGGGCGGTGAAACCGTAAGTCTCGACGCGACTCCCCCGCTCCGCCATATTCGTGCGATGAACATCGCTCGAAGTCTGATCGCCGTCTTATTCACCACGTCGCTTTTCGCAGCGGGAGAAATTCCGCTCTGGCCCGGCGGCGCGCCTGGGTCCGAGGGTAAGACTGCGCCAGAAAAAGAGGACGCGAACCACAATGTTTCATCGGTGCACAATCCCTCGATCACCGCGTTTCTTCCAGCAGCGGGAAAGGGGAACGGCGCTGCGATTTTGGTGATTCCCGGCGGCGGGCACAGCAAGCTTTGCATCGGGCACGAAGGCACGGACATCGCGCAGTGGTTCGCGGATCGCGGCGTCGCGGCGTTCATGCTGAAGCACCGGCTCGCACGGGAGGAAGGTTCAACTTATAAAATCGAGGTCGAATCGCTTGCCGATACGCAGCGTGCGATGCGCCTCATCCGATCGCGGGCCGGAGAATGGAGCATCGACCCGGCGCGACTGGGAGCGATCGGCTTTTCAGCAGGCGGCGAACTCGTGACACTGGCTTGGATGCGGCCTTTTTCGGGCAATCCGGAAGCGAAAGACCCGATTGACCGACTGGATGCGCGGCCTGCGTTTCAAGGGCTGATTTATCCTGGGCGCACGGGCGACATTGTGCCCACAAAAGATGCACCGCCCGCGTTTCTCGCATGTGGAGAGAAGGACCGACAGGACATCGCGGAAGGGCTGGCCGAAGTCTATCTGCGGCTCAAGCGCGCGGGAATTTCCGCCGAGTTTCACGTGTACGCGGGCGTCGGACATGGATTCGGGTTCCGTCCGACGAATAAAGGGCCGGTCGCGGCATGGCCGGACCGCATGTTGGAGTGGCTCGATGCAAAAGGGTTTCTCACCGCCGCAAAGTCTTAATTTATGGTGCGGTATTCTGAATTTATCGATCGCGTCCTTCGCACGCCGGACATGCTTTCGAAGCTGATCCCCACGAGCCCTCTTTCGTGGAATTTGCCGGGCGAAATCGCAAAAACCGATGACGCGACTCTGCTCGGCAACAAGCCGCTCAAAGATGCCCAAGCGCTCGCACTCGTCCGCGGCGGGCTGCTCTACGCGGTGGATTCCATTCAAGAAGCGCACGCATTTTTTCAAGACGTCCCGAGTGACCTCGGCAGTTATTGGCATGGGATGATGCATCGCCGCGAAGGAGATTTCGACAATGGCCGGTATTGGTTCCGCCGCGTCGGACGTCTTGGCGTTTTCAGCAAAATGCACAGCGCTGCGGCCGAATGCTCGCCGACGATGGCGCGGCAGGAAAATTGGGATGCGTATTTGCTGACGGGCCTTTGCGAGCAGGCGAAATTTGGCGCGGAAGAACTCATCGGCGAATGCGTGAAGTTGCAGCGCGTCGAATTCGAGGCGCTCTTCGATTGCTGCTGGCGGAAGGCCCTCGGGCTGTAGCGCACTTTCCCTCTTGCGGTTCCTGCATCGGAAGAGGATCGTCCCAATCACTGTGGCACTTTTTACAATACACGAATGAAACCAGTTTTGCTCATCGGCCCATACATCGAGCATGAACTGAAGGATGAAGCGATTAGCCTGCTGGAGGAGCTTGAAGAACTCGTGCAGACGCTGGGCGTGCCCGTGGCGGACCGGATTCTCATCCACCATCGCGAAATGCACGCGCGGTATCTCCTCGGCTCCGGCAAGGCGCAGGAAATCGCGGATCGAGTGAAGGAGGAAGACCTCGGGGCGGTCGTCATCGACCACGATCTCTCGCCGAGCCAGCAGCGCAATTGGGAGGAACTGACGGGCGTTGCGGTGTTCGACCGCCAGAAGGTCATTTTGGATATTTTTGCCAGACGCGCGCAGACCCGCGAGGCGCGGTTGCAGATCGAACTGGCGCAGCTTGAGTATTCCCTGCCCCGACTCACCCGCGCGTGGAGCCATCTCGGCGGACAGGGCGGCGGAATCGGCGGCAAGGGCGAAGGCGAAAGCCAGCTCGAACAGGATCGCCGCAGGATGTGGAAGACGATGGATCGACTGAAGGCCGAACTCGTCGCAGTGCGTCGCCAGCGGGCCACCCAGCGGAAGGATCGCCAGCGGACGCCCGTGCCCAATTGCGCCATCGTCGGCTACACGAATTCCGGGAAATCCTCCCTGCTTCGCCGTCTCACCGGCGCGGATGTGCTCGTGGAGGACAAACTGTTCGCCACGCTCGACACCACTACGCGAAAAGTCGCCCTGCCGAACAATCAGCCGCTGCTTCTTACGGACACCGTGGGATTTGTCCGCAAGCTGCCCCACCGGCTGGTGGAGGCTTTCAAAGCGACGCTTGAAGAAGCGGCGCAGGCTGATTTTTTGATCCATCTGCTCGACGCGAGCGCGCCCGAAGTCGAAGCGTTTTACGAGACGACGATGAAGGTTCTCGGCGAATTGGAGGCTGATAAACGCCCGATGGTCGTCGTCTTCAACAAAATCGACAAAGTCGCCGAGCCGGCAGTGCTCAACGGCCTACGAATGCGGTTTCCTGATGCGTTGTTTATTTCTGTCCACACCGGCGACGGCCTGAAACCGCTGCTGGAAAAAATGGCGGAAATTGCTGCGCCGGGCACGGTGACACGAGCGCTGCGGCTGCCGCCCTCCCAAGGAGGACTGGCTGCCCGGCTGCACAAACATGGGAAGGTTCACAAAGTTTCTTACGACGGGGCAGACACCATGCTTACCGTAACAATACCGCCACGTATGGCTGAAGAATGTGAGCCCTTCTTCACCACGCCGTCGGGTGGCGAATCTCTACAAACTGAAACCTTTTTACAGACAAACGAAATGGAAAACGTTACTTCTTTGCCTGCTGGAGAATGAGGATAGACCAGTATTCACATTCGGAAAAACATGAAGTTTCTTGAACGATTTAAGCGAAAGCCGCCCACGGAGCCTCCGCTGCCCGAGCAACACAAGGCTCCAGAGCAGAAGAAGCCCGCTGAAGCGGCTTCCGGAAAGAAGATGGAAGCGAAAGGTGCCTCGGGCTCCGATTCATCCAGCCCGTCCGGTTCCAAGGAGCCGGGGACCAAGGACAACGACCTGCGCCTCGAGTTGGGGGATTTCCTCCATCGCATCCCTGCTCATCTTCTGCTCGCGGGGCCCCACGACCTGAAGAGCGAACTCCGTTTTGATATCGCCGATCTGTCCGCAAAAATATCCAAGGGACAAACAACCATTTCCCTGGCCGAGATTTACCGCCGGGTTCCCACGATCTTCCGCGGAGAAATCCTCGATAGCGACAATATCGAGGTCCGCTTTCCCTGGCAAAAGCTGGCGAAACTTGTGAACCTCGCAAAACCGGAGGGCCAGCCAACCGATTCCACAGCGCAGGCTCCGGCCCTGGCCGAGAAATTGCGCGCCAAAAAGCCTGCCAGCCCTACCAAAAAGAGCGAGCCGCCGGCGGACGCTCCATCCACCTCAGCGATGCCTTGGCGCAGCGCCACAAACAAGCCCGCCTCCGGCTCGACCAAGTCCCTCTCGGACAGCGGCGCAACCCCTGTCGCGCCGCCTGCTTCTGCAAGCAAATCTGCGGATATGTCCGCCCTTCCGCCGCCTCCCGCATCCGTGCAGCCGATGACCTTCAAGCTCCAAACCGCGAGTCCGGCGCAGGAGGCAAATCCGGGCACTGAACCGGCGAAAGCGAACGACCCGAATCTCCCGCGCCCGACGCCGGAAGATTTGAAGATCGTGGATTTGCCGGTCGATATCCAGCGTCGCTTCGCCTTGCTCAAGGGCGAGTACGAGCGGCAATTGATCGAGGCCAACAACAATAAGAAATCCATCGCCGAAGCCCGCGATCGCGCTAACTCCGAAGTCGAGCGCCTCAAAAAAGAGCTCGACCGAAATCTGAACCTTCTCGCGAAGGAACAGACCTCAAGCACTCTCGGCCATGAAGTCGTGCAGCGTCACCAAAAGGAACGCGAAGAATTGCAGGCCCAGATCGACGCGCTGAAAGCACAACTATCCGACTCCGATCCGACTTCGGCCGCAGTCGCGGGAGGTGCGGCATCCGACGAGCAAATTGCAGCACTCGCACTTGAGCGCGATAGGCTCCTGGAGCAGAAAGAATTCCTCACCAAGCAGCTCGCCGAGCTGGCCAACCGACGCGGCAACGGTGCGTCGTCGGGCGGAGTCCCATCGCACGCGCAACGGCAGGTGGAGGACTTGCAGCGTCGCATCGTCCTTCTGGAAACGGCCCAAAAAGAGGCCGCCCAAGTCTTGCAGCGCGAAAAAGAGGCGAAGTTCAAAGTCGAAAAACTC
>JAYSTZ010000922.1:0-5256 GCA_043719365.1 Verrucomicrobiaceae bacterium
AGCGTGCGAAACTTCCCCCGCGCCGGGTCCGCCGCGCCAATCAATCGCCCATCAAGCAACCGCACAAAGAACTCCTGCGCCAAATCCTCCGCATCCTCCCGCGCCCGCCCCGCCCGCCGCTCCGACTCATCCCCAGCCCGAGCCCGGAGCACGAGGCTCCAGCGGGTCGCTTCAAAGTTTGTGTTTTCCGCCATGTCTCGTGGGAGCAATCGCAGCGACGAAAGGGAGATAAAGGACGAAAGGGACCGCGCGTCCTCGTAGTCGCTTTAGTCCTTTTTGGCTTTTGCCCTCGCCGACAAGGCGCAGGCCGGCAAAACAAAAACGAACGTGGCGAGCAGACACCAGCCGACGCCGATTCCGCACAACAGGCCGAGTCCACGGAGCGCGGGATTTTCGGCCCACGCCAGCGAACTGAAGCCCACGCAAGTGGTGAGGCCGCTGAGGAGGAGCGGTTTCATCAGCGTCGTCAGCTCCTCGCGGGGCGATGCGGCCCTCATCGCTATGGCCACGTAGATGCCGTAGTCCACGCCGACGCCAAGGACGAGCGGGAAGGCGAGGATGTTAAAAAGGTTGAGGCTGAGGCCGATGAATTTCAGCGTCGCCAGCATCGCGCCGACCGACAGCAGAAGTCCCGTCATCGTGATTGCGACAGGCTTCCACGCTCGCAGGAGAATCGTGAGGAGCACGATGTTCATCGTGATCATGAGCAGGGTGAGTTGCTGCATTTTCCGCCCGGACCACCCGGCAAGCTCGGTGAGCGTGAAGCTCCAGCCGGACAGCCCGACCTTTACCCCGGGGACCGCCAGCGCGGTGCGGACGGCGTTGACGTCGGCCTCGGTGACCAGTGCCTTGGCGGGCTTGAGCTGGGCGATGCCGAGCGGTTTGGTTTTACTGAGGCTGCCGTCGATGAGGAACCACCATGCGCTGGTGAGAGGAAGGTTTCTGCGCCAGTCCACGACGTCCGCTTCGCCTTTCGCTGCGGCGGTGAGCGAGTCGATGACGACCGCTGCGGAGGCATACTGCTCGGGCGGGAAATCGTTCGCTGTCAGTGCAGCGTCGAATGCCGCGCGACTCGCGGCGAGGTCCACGCTTGCACCGAGCTTCGCGGCGTTTGCCGTCATGCGTTTGGGCGAAGTCGCGATGCCTGCCGGGGTGCTCACGGAGCGGAAGAGCCCGCCTGCTTCAGCGAGCCTAGACCACGCCTTCTCGGCTTTTTCCCAGGATGCGGAAAGCTCTTCATGCGAAGTCGCTTCGATGACAGCGAGGACGGAGTCGATCTTGTCCGGATTCAGCCGCGCCATGATCGTGCGCAGCGCGTGTCCCGCGTCACTGTGGACGGGCTCCAGCGATTTTGGATCGAGGTCGAACGGCAATTCTCTGCCTGGCAGAAAAGCCGAAATCGCAAGCCCGACGAGCACCAGGGCTCCCGGCCCAAGAATCTTCCACGGACGGGAAAGCGCGATGTCCGGCAGCAACTGCACCACGCGGCAGAGATAATGGGCGCCGACCATCGTGATTGCGGCCAGCCCGAGCCCGCTGATGATTGAGCTCATGCTCGTCGGAGTCCAAAGGATATCGATGTTCTTCGCGACCCACATGCCGCCCGCAACGAGGGACAGCCCCAAGAAGCCAAGGAGCACGTTGCGCAGCCACGGCATCAGCCGCACGCCAAGGAAGAGCCAGAACATCGTCATCATCGCCATCGCCGCGATGATGATACCGCACGCAATCAGCACTCCGAGCTGCCGGTAGCCCGCCGAGCCGCTCCACAGCAGGCACAGGAACGCCGCAGCCGTGGTGATGGAGCCAAACCAAATCCCCGAACCGTGCGCGCGCAGCGCCCCGGCAATCGCGCTCTCGTGGCTCTCGCCCTTGTCCTGCTCCGCGAGATAAAACGCATACAGCACCATCGCGAAATCCACTCCCAGCCCCACAAGGATCGCGCACAGCCCGACCGTGATCATATTCAGCGCGCCGAACAGCAATGCACCACTCGCCACCGCCAGCACGCAAGTCACTGCAAGCGCTTCGATAATTGCCAGCAGCGGACGCCACCGCCGGAAGCCCGCGTAAAATGTCAGCGCCACCAGCAGGATGCTGCTGTTCACCGTGCTGAAAATATCGCCCTTCAGCTTTCCCGCCATCTCCGCGACATACGCCGTCCGGCCCGTGCAAAGAATCTGCGGCTGCGGACCGTTCTCCGCAGGCCACGCGGCGATCACGCGCTTTTTGAAGTCGGAGTATTTCCGCATCGTCTCGTTGCAAGCCGGCTCGTCGAGGTTGTCCTGAAGGCAGTGCGCCATGACCAGGCGAAAGTGCGGGTCTTCATGCGGCGCCGCACGATTCGGACGGGCGGCTTTCAGCGCGGGGAAGACGATGCCGAGCGGGTCGTATTCCAGCTCTGCCTGCGAAACACCGACGCCCGCCTCCACCTTCGCCCGGAGCTTCGCCAGTCGCTCCGTGATCGCATCCGGCTGGAGCGCTGCGACGACCGGGCTGATGTCGTCTTGATTGAGCAAAAGCGGCAGCGCCACCGCGCGCAATTCCTCCAGCCCGCCGGGCGCGTCGAACGGCGAACGCTCCATCACCCGCACCACCCACGACTCCTTCGCCAGCGCTGCGGAAAAGTGCGCCGAGTAGGCGTCCATATCGACATCATCCGAGTCCGTCACGAGACCGAAAACCAAATCGCGCGCCGAGCTGAACTCGCGGTCGGCCAGCTTGTAAATGCCCACGCTCTCAAAGTGGCCGGGCAGCATGTCTAGCACATCGCTGTTGATCTTTGCCCGCAGCGCGATGGCACCCACGGCACCGGCCAGCAGCACAAAAAGGAGCACCCAAATCCGCTTCGGGTGATGAACGATGAGATGAGCGACGCGGTCCGAGATTCGCATCAGCGGACCACCGAGAGCTGATACGACACCTTCTCACCGTCGTGAGAATACGACCCCGCGCCGGACGCCACCGGACGATCCGCAAGCTGCCCCCACACGACCAGATGCCCCGGCAGTTTCGCCCCGCGCGCCAACTCCCTCGTGCCGCGAGCCAGCGGCCCCTCAAAGCGGACGCTCGTTTGATCCGAAAGCACCCGCAGCAGCGAAACCCCCGCGCCTTTCCCAAACTCCAACCGCCCGCCCTCCGCCCCTTGCGAGACGAGCAGTTCGCCGATCACGCTCCGCCCCCCGCCCTCATAGCGGACCTGCCCCGTGGCCGTCCGGGGCTTGGAGATGGGTGCAAACGTGTGCGAAGAAGTCGCGCAGCCTGAAAGGAAAAGCGCAACCGTGAGCGAGAGATAACGAAACATCGCCCCCGAGATGCCCGAACCCATCGTGCGACGCAATTCCGTTCTTGGTATCCATCGCACTACGGGGTGTTTCACAGCGGAATCGAACGCGGACGGAGTGAAGGGCTGAAAGCCCGGCAATGTAATAGATTACTTTGAGTGTCGTTCGTCGTTGCAAGCGGGAGGCTGCTTTGAGTGTGGTTTATTATCGTGGGGGTTGCCCGCCGGAGGCGTGTCACTTTTTCTCCGAGAGCCACTTCCAGGCGAAGTATGCTTGATAGGTCGAGGCGCTTTCTTCGCGAAGTTTCTCCAGCACTTTGTAGGCGTCGTCTTTTTTCTGGGCGCGGAAAAGTGATTGCGATTCGCCAAACAGACGCGCGGCGCCGGCGCGCTGCTGGTCGCGCTGGGCGAGATAGGCCGTGATGAGTGGCTTTGCGGCAGCCGATTCGCCGTGAATGCGCCAGAACTCTGTCCACTTCGGCACCCAATCTGCGGGCTTTCCTTTCATCGCGGCGGTGATTGCCGGGACGGCTTTTACCGCAGCATCTTCGGCGCCTTTCGCGAGCATTGTGCCATTAAATTTTGAAGACTTCGCAGCGTGGGTCACCCAGCCCCATTCGCCTTCGCGAGCCCATTTGCCTGCGAGGGGGATGCTCTTTTTCTCGTTCAGCCCGTTCATCGCGTCGAGCCACTCGATAGCGTCGTCCACGGGAGAGAGCATGAACATGTGGTTCAGATTCGGCGGGGCGAAAAGGCGAAGCTTCGTCCAGCCCATTGCGCGGAAGCAATCGTAGGCGTGCTCCCCTTGGGAGAAAGGAACGACAGGGTCCGCCTTGCCGTGGATGACGGCGATGGCGATGCCTTGCTGCTTTTTCACGACCTCGGGTTTGTCTTCCCACAAGTTCGGCTCGTTTTGCATCCAGCAGTCGCCCGCGATTGGAAACGCACCCCGGAAAAGATCCGGGAATTGGGTAATGACGCTGTAGGTCAGGAAGCCTCCCTGCGAATGCCCGCCGACGTAGGCGAGTGTGGTCTTGAAGTTTTTGCGCACCTCATCCGTGACATCCGCCACGAGCGGCGCGCTCTCGAAGCCAAAGTTGTTTTGCCCGAATGGGTCCGTGCCATTCTCACCGTTTGGGCAGCAGAGAATGTCGTCTTCGCACCACTTCTTCGCCTCAAAGCTGCGCAGATAATCCAGCCCGTTCATGCTCGACCCGTGGAGGAAAACGATGAGCCGTGCGCCCACTTTCGCATCATACTTTTTCGGCACACGTAGGAAGTAACGCATCCCTTTCCCTGCTGATTTCAGCAACGCCGTGGAGCCGGGCTTCACCATTGCGGGAGAAGCGAGCTCCGGCGGCTTGTCGTCCTTTGCGAAGGCCTGCGAGGTGATGAGAATGACGCTGAAGATAGTCGTTCGGAGGCGGGCAAAAAGTGAGTGGTTCATGTGCATGAGAATTCTTTGAGCAAGGGGTGCTTTTGTCTGCCTGCGACCAGCCGTTTGCAAAGAAAATATCGAGGGCTTTATCGAGTATGTGCTACTTCACGATTGCGCGATGCGTTGGGTTTGGGCATTCGCTTTTGTATGTCACGACATGATGGCCGTCGGCCCGATTCACTACGCACGCTCTCTTTCACGCCCGATTTCGCGCCGAATGCGACGGGGTCTGTGCTAATCTCGACGGGGAATACCCGCGTGATTTGCACGGCGATGATCGAGGAGGGCGTGCCGCGCTGGATGAAGGAGCAAAACGTCGTCGGGGGCTGGGTGACGGCGGAGTATTCGATGCTCCCCTACTCCACGCTTCAGCGCAAACAACGCGACATCAGCAAGGGGAAGATCGACGGGCGCTCGTCGGAAATCCAGCGGCTGATCGGGCGCTCGATGCGGGCGGCGATCGATTTGGAAAAGCTGGGGCAGCGCACGATGTGGATCGATTGCGATGTGCTGGCGGCGGATGGCGGGACGCGGA
>JAYSTZ010000923.1:0-2294 GCA_043719365.1 Verrucomicrobiaceae bacterium
ACTGCTCCGCCTCGCGCCAATCGCAGTGCCGAGCCGTTTTACGACCTGCTTCGCATCCTCATCAATCAATGGCTGACGAAGGCCGGGCCGCTCACTTCGCGCTGGCTGGCGGAGGCGGCTGGGTGCGCTTACCCGACTGTTGCTTCGGCGCTGGAGAAGCTCGAAAAATATCTCACCCGCCATTCCGACCGGCGTGTGGAACTCAAAGCGTTTCCCAAGGACGAATGGTCCCGCCTCGTCGCGAATGCCGATAAAGTGCGGCAGACGCTTCGGTTTGCCGATGGCTCCGGTCAGCCGCGCTCGGTGGAATCGCTCGTCTCGCGGTTTGAGCGCGTGCGCACGGACGAGATGGCGATTGGCGGTGTGCTCGCGGCGCGGCGGCGCTTTCCGGCGCTCGACCTCATCGGCACGCCGCGTCTCGACCTCACGATCCACTGCCGCACGCGCAAGCTGGACTTGGCATTTCTCCGGCAGCTCGACCCCGCGCTGAAGCCCGCCCGCTACGATGAGCCCGCGCGATTGGTGATTCACACGTTGCGCTATCCGCACACGTTTTTTGAAAAAGCGCCCGATGGCTCCGTGTGGGCGGACCCGGTGGAATGCCTGCTTGATCTCCACGAAATGCGGCTCGAATCCCAAGCGGCAGAGTTCCTCGCTTTTCTCGCGCAATGAGCCTCGTTTCACCCCGCTCCGCATTGGAGAAAATCGCGGCGGCAATTCCCGATGATTGCCGGGAAAACCTTGTGGTGATCGGCAGTCTCGCCGCTGGATACAGCTTCTTCGGCGGGGATGCCTCGCTCGCAGTTCGCACCAAGGACGCCGACTGTCTGCTCTCGCCGCGAGTTCGCGCAATCCCGGCGGGCATCGCCGTGACGGAGCGATTGTTTGCGGCAAACTGGACCTTTCACCCGACCGACGAGTTCCCCGCGCCAGGCACCGCAGAAACGCCGGATGCAAAACTACCCGTTGTGCGACTCCAGCCGCCCGGCTCGCAGGATTGGTTCATCGAACTGCTCACCGTGCCGGAATCGCCGGAAGACCTCGGCCAGCGCTACATCCGCCTGCCCACCGCGAACGGTCATTTCAGCCTGTGCAGTTTCGGCTTTCTCTCACTGGCCGACTTACAAGCCCATCGCTTCCGAATTTGGCATCTGCGTCGCTCGCCCGGAAATGATGGCACTGGCCAATCTTTTGCATCATCCCACCATCGGCTCACAGACGATAAGCGGATTCATCGGCGAACGGCAAATCAAGCGCAGCAACAAAGACCTCGGGCGCGTGCTCGCACTCGCGCTACTCGCCGAGCGAAAAAACGAAGACGCTCTGCTCACATGGGCATCGCTCTGGGCGGAGGCGCTGCAAACGCGCTTCCCCGCACGCTGGCGGGAACTCGCGCTGCAAGCAGGAGACGGGCTGCGGCAGATTCTCGGGGAAAAAGCGGAGGACGATTTCGACGAAGCACTCCATACCTCCGCCTACGGCCTTCTGGCTTCGCTGCCGCTGAGTGCCGCGCTGATTCGGACAGTTGGCGAGCGACTGCTCGCGGATGCAATTGAGCCGCTGGAGAAACTCGCGAAAGGCTGATGCTGGCAATGGATCGTGGCGCGGGTGAGACTGCGCGGGTGCGGAAGGCGCTGCGCTCGTTCTTCCGCACGCCTTGCAGACTCACCCGCGGGGCGCGTGGGGGCGACCTTCCGGCGTGAGTGCTTCGGATGCAGCCCGCCGCCTTTCCCTGCCGCTTCCAAAGCACTCACGCCGGAGCGTCGCCTTTGGAGGCGCGAACGTGCGCGTTTGTGTGGGCGGATTGCTCTTTTTCGGAGCGCATGATTGCGCCAGCGCGGGAGCAGGCGGCTGTGGCCTTTAAGAATGAAGACGGTTTGGAAATGCGGGAGGGCGCATTGCGAGCTTTAGTTGCGCCCGAGCGGGCGCAGCGAAGGCGGCGATTGGCGGTAACACGGGACCACATAAGACACGAATCCATCTACTAACTTGCATCACATCCTGCACCACCGCCGCCATGCTTGCGACGCGATGCTTGCGGGCGGTTGCGCCAGCGGGCGTCCGATGCGGATGATCACGAAAACCATCTGCTCGGCAGGGGGAGCGGTAGCGACTAGTGGTCTCCCCGCCGTGAAATGATGGTCACCAGTGCTATCGCGGCTGTGATTGGTGAATAGTGAATAGTGATTTGTCGCAAGCGAAAGCTCACGACCCACGCCTTGCGACAAATCACCACTCACTTCTCACGAATCACAACAACCATCACAGCACGACGGGCGAGGCACTAGTGCTCT
>JAYSTZ010000924.1:0-5249 GCA_043719365.1 Verrucomicrobiaceae bacterium
CCCGGACTGCAAGACATCGCGCTCACCACTAACGGCTCCGTCCTTTCTGAAAAAGCACACGCACTCCGCGAGGCCGGCCTGCACAGGCTAACCGTGAGCCTCGACGCGCTGGACGACGCCACCTTCCGCGCGATGAACGACGCCGATTTCCCCGTCTCCCGCGTGCTCGCCGGAATCGACACCGCAATTGCCGCGGGCTTTTCGCCAATCAAGATCAACATGGTCGTAAAGCGCGGCGTGAACGAAGACCAAATCGCCGCGATGGCACGGCGCTTTTCCGGCCCGCAATACGTGCTGCGAATGATCGAATTCATGGACGTGGGAAACTCGAACGGCTGGCGCATGGCCGACGTCGTCCCGGCCCAAGAAATTCTCGCCCGCACCGAACTGCCCCTTACGCCGTTGCCTGCAAATTACGAAGGCGAGACCGCCCTGCGTTTCCGCACGGCGGAGGGCGGCGAAATCGGCATCATCGCCAGCGTCACGCGCCCGTTTTGCAAAGGCTGCACGCGCGCCCGTCTCACAGCGGATGGCAAGCTCTTTACATGCCTGTTTTCAAACCACGGCCACGATCTCCGCACGCCGCTTCGGAACGGTGCAAGCGATGAGGAAATCGCCGCGCTCATCGCGGGAATCTGGACCAAACGCGATGACCGTTACTCCGAGTTGCGCACCAGCGAAACCGCCGCTCTGCCGAAGGCTGAGATGTCGCTGCTTGGCGGCTAAACTCGGCGCGCAGTATAAAGGGACACGATCCCGCCGGTGAGCGGTTCGCATTTTGCGCCGGTAAAGCCGCAACTCTCGATGAGCGTATTCATCGCCGGACCGCACGGGAATGTTTCGATCGAATCGGCGAGGTAGTCGTACGCGAATTTTTCTCCCGTCACGAGTGATGCGAGGCGTGGCATGATGCGATGGAGATAAAAGCGGTAGAGCGTGCGGAGCGGCTGCGGTGGAACCGAGAAATCGAGCACGAGCAGCAGACCGCCGGGGCGGACGACGCGAGCCATCTCGCCAAGGGCGCGGGACCAATCCTCCATATTTCGCAGACCGAATGCGACGGTCAGCACATCGAAATCGGCGGTGGGAAAGGGGAGTGCGAGCGCGTCGGCGAGGACAATGTTTTTAACTCCTTTGACCTTCGCACGGTCGAGCATCGGCTGGCAGAAATCGGTGGCGATGATGGTGGCGTCTGGACACGCCTTTTGAAGCGCGAGCGCGATGTCGCCGCTGCCGGTCGCCACGTCGAGGATACGCGATGGCTTCTCTGCGCGCACAATCGCAGCCGCGCGGCGACGCCACAGGAAATCCATCCCGCCGCTGAGTAAATGATTCGCAAAATCGTATCGGCCCGCAATGGCACCGAACAGCCGTTTCACTCCCGCGCCTTTTCCAGGCTCGGGCGTCGGGCTCGGCGTTGTCGTCAAAATCGGCATTTCAAAGGCATATCAAATGCTTTTTACTCACCTGTCGAACGTATCCTGCTACGTTCGACGCAGCCCATGATTGAAAAACCGCCGCTTGCTAGAATTCTCGTCATTGACGACGAGCCGTCCAATGTCCGCCTCCTTGAGCGGGTGTTGGAGCTTTTTGGTGGAGTCGAGTGGCGCTGCACAACCGATCCCCGCGAGGCGGTGCCTCTGTTTGCGGAGTTTCAGCCGGACCTCGTTCTCACCGACCTGCACATGCCGCAATTGGACGGGTATCAGGTCATTTCCCAGATTCGGCAATTGGTGGATGAAAGCAGTTTTTTGCCAATCATCGTTCTGACCGCCGACGTCTCCCCCGAGACACGGCGGAAGGCGCTCCGACTGGGCGCGAGCGACTTCATCACCAAACCGCTCGATACGACCGAGGTGCAGCTTCGCATTCGCAACCTTCTCGAGAATCGCTTCCTCAATCTCCGTCTGGACGAAACCGTGAAGCAGCGAACGCAGGAGCTGGAGAATGCGCTGGAAAAACTCCGGAACGCGCAGGAGAGCGTGGTGAAACAGGAGCGACTTAGCGCGCTCGGAATGATGGCGGGTGGCATCGCGCACGATTTTAACAACGCGCTGACGATGATCCTCGGATACGGCGAATTACTGCTGCCGTGGTTTCAAAAGAACGCGCCGGACTGCAAGGAGCGCGGTTTTGTGACTCACGTCGTTGCAGCCGCCCAGGATGCGACCCATGTGGTCGGTCGCTTGAAGGAATTCTACCGCCCGGCGGCGGCGGACGAAGTTCGCGTCCCACTCGACCCAAACCTCCTTTGTGATCAAGCGGTCGCATTTACAGCCCCAAAGTGGAAAGTGCGTGCGCAAGCCTCCGGCGTGGCGATTTCGGTGAGCACGGATCTTCAATCCAAGAGCTGTGTTCTGGGATGCGGCCCCGAGTTGCGCGAGGTGCTGACCAATCTGATTTTCAACGCGTGCGATGCCATGCCGGAAGGCGGGGCAATTCTTGTCCGCACCCGCGAGGCTGACGGGGTGCTGCGAATCGAAGTTTGTGATACCGGCACCGGCATGACGCGGGAGCAAATCGACCGCTGTCTGGAGCCATTTTTCACGACCAAGGGCGAGCGCGGCACCGGGCTCGGGCTTGCCGTCGCCTACGGTATCATCCAGCGGCACGGGGGGACCATTGATATCACGAGTGAGCTAGGCGAAGGGACAACGTTTGCGCTCGTGCTTCCGACGACCGATGTAGTGGCCGAGATTGCCGAGGAGGAGAAGCAAGGAGCGGAGATTCGTTCGCTCAGGATTCTCGTCGTTGATGATCAGGAAATCATCTGCGAGCTTCTTTCAGAACACCTTCGCGCGGATGGGCACACGCCTATCTCTGCGGCGGATGGAAATGCTGCGCTCGCAGAGTTCGAGGCGGGCGGGTTCGATATTGTCATCACGGATCAATCCATGCCGGGCATGAGCGGCGAGCAACTCGGGCGCGAAATAAAGAGCCGCAGGCCGGGGACGTCAGTGATTTTGCTCACCGGATTCGGAGAAGAGATGAAGGCAGCCGGGACGATGCCGGAGGGGATTGATATGATTGTCGGAAAGCCCGTCACGGGTTCCGACTTGCGCAAAGCCATCCACGAAATCGCGGGGAAAGCAGCTTGATCCGGGGGATTTGTTCGAGTTTGCCGTAGTCGGGGCTGGAATATGGCAGGGTGATCATCCATCGTCACAGTTCACATGACCCAGCCAGCCGACGAAAAACTCCGTATCTTCCGCTCCACCTTTGCGAGCATAGCCAAGGAAATGAGCAAGCTCATCGCCGGGCAAAACGACATCATCGAAGGCGTATTGGTCGCATTTTTTGCAGGCGGGCACGTGCTTCTGGAAGGCGTGCCCGGACTCGGAAAGACGATGCTCGTTCGGACGCTGGCTGGCGCGGTGAATCTTACCTTTTCGCGTATTCAATTCACCCCCGACCTCATGCCTGCGGACATTGTCGGCACAAACATCATCACCGAAGACGAGCAGGGCCGGAAGACCTTCCGGTTTCGCAGCGGACCGGTGTTTGCAAACATTCTCCTCGCCGATGAAATCAATCGCGCCACGCCAAAAACCCAGAGCGCGCTGCTGGAGGCGATGCAAGAGCATCATGTGACGGTGGGCGGACAGTCGCATCCGCTGCCGCAGCCGTTTCTCGTTCTGGCCACGCAGAATCCGCTGGAAATGGAAGGAACCTATCCGCTGCCCGAGGCGCAGTTGGACCGCTTTCTCTTCAAATTGAAAGTACTCTATCCGAGTGCCGCAGAACTGCACACAATCCTCGATCGCACCACGAGCGCCGAGACGCCGGTCGTGGAAAAAGTGCTCGGCGATTCGTCCGAACTGCTCGCGCTGCGCGACCTCATCCGGCAGGTTCCGATTGCGAGGGAGGTGCAGGATTTCGCGGTGAAGATCGTGATGTCCACCCATCCCGATCAGCCCGGCGCTACGCCGATGGTGAAGAAGTTCGTCCGCTACGGCGCGAGCCCGCGCGGTGCGCAGGCGCTCACGCTGGCTGCGAAGATTTATGCGCTGCTCGACGAGCGGGTCCACGTCTCGAAGGCGGACATTATCAAGGCCGCCGCCCCTGCGCTCCGACACCGGGTGATTCTGAATTTTGAGGGTGAAGCCGAAGGCCTGACGAGCGACGAAATTATCGCCGAGGTTTTGAAATCGAATGCCTAGGAATGGCGCACGAAACCCGCACGCCCGAGCCCCTCAAACAAAGGAGCCGCGAAGGTGTGCTGGCGTTTTGGGCGGGGGAGATGGGACTGTCCGTGCCGGAGCTTCTCATCCCGGTTTCCGGCGTGCGAATTTCAATTCGCGCGGCGATTTTAGGCGTCCTGGTTTTACGAAGAGGGGACGATGTGCGGATCGCCACTTCGGACTCCAATGTCGAGCGTTTGGGCGAGTGTCTTCCGAGAGACATCGGGACGGATTTTTGCTCTCCCGACATGTGGCGTTGCGTGTTTCCGGATTTGTGCGGCTCAGTGACAGGTCCGACTCGATACTGCTACCTCGACGCGATTCCGAAAGCATGGGCTCCGCCGCCTGCTTCGCGGAAGAAGGTGTTCGTGCGGGGGCTTGCTGCGAGCGATCTGAAAATTTACGCCGAGTTCGCGATGACGCTCTCGCGTGAGGAGCGGGAGATGAGTGGGCTCGATTCGTTCGGGCGGCAGTTGTGGGGCGTGTTTTCTGACGGCGTGCTTGCAGCCGTCGCGGGTTACGATGCCTGGCCAAACCGGGTCGCGCATCTCGGCGTGGCGACTCGTCCCGATTTTCGCGGAAGGAAGTTCGCGCAACTCGCCGTGCAGGCGGTTTCGCGAGGTGCGGTGGCGCGCAAACGAATCGTGCAATTCGCGTGCCTGTCCTCCAGTGCTGAAGCGGTTGCAGTCGCCTTCTCGCTGGGATTCTTGCAGTTTGCCGAGACGCTCATCACCCGTCCGTGAAGCCGTAAACCGAGCACAATGGAAACGACTCCCGCAATTCTTCTTCGCAAAACCCGATTCAGCGACACGAGCCTCATCGTGACATGGTTCTCCAGTCTGCACGGACGGCTGAAGACGGTGGTGAAAGGAGCGCTCCGTCCCAAGAGCAAGTTCGCCGGCACGCTCGACTTGTTCTTTGAGTGCGAGATCGCATTTGCCCGGAGCGCGAAGAGCGAGATCCACACGCTGCAAGAGGCCATCCTCTTGGAGCCCCGCGAAAATATGCGCACCGATTTCCCCCGGGTCGCGCTTGGCTCTTACTTCGTCGAACTCATGGAATACGCGA
>JAYSTZ010000925.1:0-2291 GCA_043719365.1 Verrucomicrobiaceae bacterium
GCTCATTGTTCAAAAAATCCTCAATTAGCGTGTCGTGATTCAGCGTGAATAGGTTGACTTCACTGATGGACTCATCCCGACAGGCTTTGGCGAAGAAGTGGAGATAGCGAGTGTCTTCCTCTTCCGGCTTTTTATGGAGTTGCGACACAACAGTCTGGCGGATGTAAGTCACTGCCGACTCAGCTAGTTCTTTAAGTTCTTCTCGTACCTTACTGGGCCGCGTGTCGCGGAACATCCCCTCCAAATCGCTCAACAAATCGCGCACGAACGGCTGGATCGCTGGGTTCTCGTATTCGCAACCGATGTCGTCTGCAATTTGATCTGCCAGATAGGCAAGGTCTTCGTAATTCACCCATCTATCGGGCATTTCTGCATACCGGCATGACGCCTGTGCCTTCAGCGAATTGAGGAGAATGATGATTCGCCGCCCGTGTTCTCGCTCTTGGTGCTCGTCTGGCGTATAACCGGTGGATAAAGCGGTTCGATTGTCAATTCCATCGCCCCCCAAAACTGCATCGGTGAGCTTCCCTACTGACGGCAAGCCAGCGGGAATCGAGATACCCGAACCGAGCAGAAAGGTGAGTTTCATTCGTTGCGGAGCGCGCTTCAGTTCAAGTTTTCAGCCGCCTCATGGAATGTCCAGAAACTCCCGAATCTCTCCGGGCCGGCGGGTGTTGCCATATTGGACGATGAGTTCCGGCGTGATGGGCGAGTTCTTAGCGAGTGGCTTTCCTTCGTCCCGGTAGTCGTCGGACCACGGGACACCCGCCTCTGCGTAGTCGTTGGCGGTCAGTGGCAAATGCGGAGGATTCGTGCCGGTGATTTGCCGCCAGACCGATGAATCGCAGGGGTGGGCGAAGCATCGGATGGTCTGGGTCTGGTTCCACTCCGCAAAATCGTATTCGTCCTCATTGATCTCCTGGCGGGCCGTGGCCTCAGGCGCAGGCTCCATTGGCTCCTCCGCCAAACGATCCGGTTCCCACGGCTCATGCCGCCGGTCGTTCTCGGCCAATTCACCGGAAATCATCGGAGCGAAAATCATGTTGGTGAAGAACTGCTGGATCGTCCGTGGAAGGAAGAAAGCGCCTTCGTCGCGGTAGTAGGATTCAGCG
Source organism: Verrucomicrobiaceae bacterium (assembly GCA_043719365.1). Taxonomy (GTDB): domain Bacteria; phylum Verrucomicrobiota; class Verrucomicrobiia; order Chthoniobacterales; family Chthoniobacteraceae; genus SXWH01. The sequence goes on from JAYSTZ010000925.1 coordinate 1,113, forward strand.
CACATCGGCACGACCTGAAACTGAAAACCGCCGGTGTCCGCCTCGCCGACAAGCGGCTCCTTGCGCGGAAGGCCCGTGGCGAGCGGCATGGCGACCAAACACCGGAGAACTTCATCGTTTTCACCCCAAGGTGGACCGGGAGCCACGAGGTAATTCTGCGGCTGCCTCCGAAGGTCTGAACTCCACGGTTCGCCCGACAACGCATTGATCTTTCCTGCGCCAATCTTCACCGCGAAACGGTAGCTCGAAGACAACCAGAGCGAGAGCGCCTCACTCCGCGCCAAGGGCATGATGACGCCTCCTTTCCGCAGCCATGCGGCGGGAGCGGTCTCGGCAAAGGCATCCACCGAGCGAAGCGGGAGCTGCCCCCACGCGGTCGGCGGCGAATACGTTTTGCCATCGTCGGGAAGCCGCGTGGAGCGTTGGAATTTGATGGTGAGCCCGGTGAAGGCATCCGTGCTCAGGCCGCTCAGATGAAAGGCGAACTCCCGCAACCACCCTTCGACATGCGCCGGTGTCCAAGTGCGCAACTTCGCTCCAGCCCGCTCTTGGTCTGCCGGGCTGAGTCGGCTGAAAGTCGGATTCGATTCGATTTCAGCGACCAGCGCTGCCCGATCCCAAGTGGGAGGAAGCGCCAAAGCGATTTTTTGAATCTGCCGCTCGACGAGCAAGCGCACCTGCCGGGCGACTTCTGGAAAGGTGAATGTGAGGGTGTCGTGATTCAGCGAGATCATGGGTGAAGTGGTCATGCCGTGCTTTTCACCCTTGTTGCGAAGTGGAGGACTTGGCAACGCCGTATTTGCGCGGGGCTTCGTGGTGAGTGACGGGACGGCATGGGAGCCAAGGCGGCGCGTGAACGGCGCTCGCGAGGCTGCATTCGGTGGAACAGCCGCCCTCCGCATTTGAACTCGGCAGAGACTGACCGCGATTACGAGCCCGGCGCAAGAGCCACAATTCTTTGGTCTGTGTAAAGTTTATGTTTGACTTGTTCGTTCTGATCGTTTAGTTATTTCCCATGCCAAAAAACGAAGCGAAGCAGCAAACCAAGAAAAAGGCTCCAAAGCCGACGCGCAACCCGGATACCGCGTTTATGGCCCCTCCCCGTCCTGCACCACCTCCACCTCACCCGTCAGATTCGGAAATTCCGGCACCTAATGCGTTTTTAGAAGAGGCAAAAAA
>JAYSTZ010000926.1:0-5244 GCA_043719365.1 Verrucomicrobiaceae bacterium
AAATTCGGCGCACCGACGCCGGACGCACAGGCTGCGGCGATCGTGGACTATCTGGTTGCCGCGTACGGAGCGCCCGAGGCGAAGAAGTAGCCGCGGCTAAATCTCCACCACGTGGCTGACTTCATACACCCGGTCCGGCGGAAGCTGGAAGAAGTCGGCGGCATTCTCCGAGTGTTTGCTGAGCAGGACGAAAAGATGCCCACGCCACTGTGACATTTCGCATTTGTCGCTCACGATGATGCGCTCTTTGCCAACGAAGAATGTGGTGCGGTCGCGGTTGATCGGGAGCCCGCGCTCCGCCGCTGCGCGAATGACTTCGTCGATGTGCGGCGTATCCATGAATCCAAAGCTCGCGATGATTCGGAAGAAGCCGTCGGTCCGGTCACTCACCTCGGCTCGCTCCCCGGGAGGAACGTGTGGGCGGGTGGGATCGGTGACGATGGTGAGCAGAATGTTCTGACGGTGAAGGATCTGGTTGTGCTTGATGTTCTTCATCAACGCGTTCGGCGTGCCTTCCGGATTGCCTGCGAGGAAGACGGCGGTCCCGAAACTGCGGTGCAATTTATGCTGCTCGTCGAGTGCTCCCGCGATGCTGATGGACGCTATGAAATCATCGAGCGGCATCCCGAGCGGAAGTTTCTTGCGGAGCAGCGTCCGTCCATCCTTCCAGGTGACCATCATCACAAAAATGACGGCGCCTGCGACGAGGGGAAACCAGCCGCCATGAAGGATTTTCAACGAATTGGCGGTGAAGAATACGGCTTCGATGGACCCGAACAACAAGCACGTGAGGCCCGCCCTCAAACGGCTCCAACCCCAAAGCCGCTGCGACGCGAAGTAGAAAATCGCGGTGGTTGCCAGCATTGTGAGGGTGACGGCAATCCCGTACGCGCTGGCGAGCGCTGTGCTGCTTTGGAATCCGATGACTAGAGCGGCGCAACCGACCGCGAGGATGAGATTGATCTTGGGGATATAGATTTGCCCGTGCTCATCCTTTGACGTGTGGCAGATTTCCATCCGCGGGATATATCCCATTTGGATGCCTTGCATGGTCAGGGAAAATGCCCCTGAAATGAGCGCCTGCGAGGCGATGATGGTCGCCGTGGTAGCCAGAGCGACGAGTGGATAGAGTGCCCAGTCCGGGGCCATGTGAAAGAAAGGGTTTTCCCGAGTGGACGGGTCGGAAAGCACCATCGCACCTTGACCGAGATAGTTCAGAATCAGGGCGGGAAAAACGACGAACGTCCACGCTCTCGAGATGGGCTTTCGGCCGAAATGGCCCATGTCCGCGTAGAGAGCCTCGCCGCCAGTCACCACGAGAAACACGCTGCCCATGATGATCAGCGCGGCTTTTCCGTGGTGGGTGAGAAAGTAAAAACCTTCGAGCGGATTCAGGGCGCGGAGCACGGCGGGGTTCTGCACGATGTGGACAATCCCGAGGCCTGCAAGAACCGTGAACCAGACCAGCATGACGCGGCCAAACCACTTTCCGATGGCGCTGGTTCCCTTTGACTGCACGGCGAACAGCCCTGCGAGAATGCCGAGGGTTAGCGGGATGATAAACGGGCGTACTTTTTCCGTCGTGATGAGCAATCCTTCCACTGCGGACAGCACCGAAATTGCAGGAGTGATAACGCCATCGCCATAGAGCAGGGAGGCACCCGCAATCCCGACCGCGATCATTCCTGCGGCGGTTGCGCCGCGTGCTTTCGGGTCCTTTGGAAACGCGAGCGACAGCAGTGCAAGGATGCCTCCTTCCCCTTGGTTGTCGGCACGCATCACGACGGCCAGATATTTCACCGACACGAGAATAAAGAGACTCCAGATGATGAGCGAAAGAACGCCGATGATTTCTCGATCGGTTCCGAGGCCGTGAAGAAGGCACTCTTTAAACGCGTAGAGAACACTCGTTCCGATGTCCCCATAAACCACTCCTAACGCGGCGACTGAACGAGAAAGTGAGGTCGCCTTACTGTGCTCTTGCATGAGAGGAAAACGTTAGCGGACCAAGGAACTCACGGCAACTCATTCGTGCAACCTCTTGCCTACAAGAGGATTGCTCTCCGAGTAGTGCGTTTAAATGAGCGCTTCGATGAGCTTGCTCGATGTGAGCACGTCGAAAGCCGTTTGGTTGAAGTCGTCGAATGCGCCCATCAAGCCCGACTGGTCCGCGTCGCGCCGGAACTTATCGAAACTGGCGAGCAGCGTCCTGCGATCCGCGAGGCGATCGACGGTGATGTCGTTGAGCGTCATGTCGCCGAGCCCGTTGCCGTTTGGGCTGAAAGAATTCCGGCTGGGTCCGAGGAAGCCGGGCGTCGCAGCGTTGTAGGGCTTGTGTTTCATCCGCGGCTCCAGCCCGATGAACGGCGGCATCGCCGATCCGCCCGGCGGCAGGAGCGTGGAGACCGTGGAGCCGAACGACGGCCACCCGCCTTGCGGCTGCTTATTCTTCCGGCGACCGGTCATGCACATGAAATCGGAGTGGTCATCCACCGCGTCGGAAATCGAGCGGATGATCGCGAGCTTGTCGGTCATGCGTGCCAGCTTGGGCAAAAGCTCGCAGATTTGGATGCCCGGCACATTGGTCGGGATCGGCGTGAACTCGCCGCGAATTTCGCGCGGGGCATCCATCTTCAAATCGAATGTGTCCTGATGCGGCGGTCCGCCCGGCAGGTAAATCATGATCACCGACTTCTGCGAACGCCCGACCCCCACCTGCGACTCGGCGCGCAAAAGTTGAGGCAGCGCGAGCCCGCCCATCCCGAGCGCGCCGACGCGAAGAAAGTTGCGACGGGAAATACGGTCGCAAAAGCGGTTGCTGGCAGAAGCGGGAATGGCAAGCATGGTTGAAAAGTGGCGTCTGTTGTCAACGAGTCGGGCGGTCGGCGGACGTGGAGACAATGTCCCATCCAGCAAATCCTTAGTCGGAGCGCCCGATCTTCTTGAGCCTGTCACACCGCTTTGGTTTGCGCTTCGCGGTTGCAGGTCGGCGAATGAATTCGCCGCACCTTTACGCGTCTTCGCCAGATGACGGTATTCACACACCGCCGCCACGCGGCATTTACGTGAACGGCTACCGTGGGACCTGCCGCCACGTGTCAGATACCCCGCAAGGGGTTTCATCTGGGGCGTTTCACCGTCCGTGAAGGGTCATTTCGATTCGGGACGCGTAGCCGGTTGTCCTCCGCCGCCTTGTTCGACTTTCCTGATTGGCGTGATGGCGATGACCGACCCGAAGTTATTGGTTGGCTTCATGATGTCAGCACCGGATCGCATCTGGCACAGGTCGCCGTCCAAAAACAGAGCGTCTTCACAGCCCAGTGAGCGGAATAGCTGGGCAAACTCGTATAGGTTGGGGAACTTGGGTGAATCAAAATCGGTCATAGCGAAAACGACCTGACCGTCCTTTGAAACTCCTACCCCGTTGCGGTGGAGCCGCGATGTGGAATTCGCGTTGAATTGGGGATGTGTCTTTCCGTCGCGCAGTAGTAACGGACCAGACTGGACGGCATACTGAATCTCCACATCTTTCAATGGATACTCCTCTGTCCGAATCACGGCTGCGCCCTTGGAGCCAATCAGGAAGATTCCGTTGGGCTTCAGAAAAAAGTTACCCGCACCTTCACTCCGGTTCACAGGCCTCGCCTCCTTGCCATCCTGCACCAAGAGACCACTCGGCACTCCTCCCGGTTCAAAAATGCCACCGTTCATCAAGGTCTCTACGGCAATTCCCTTGTTTGCAAGGTAACGAGCCACTGCGGGAAATGTTCGTAATTGATTACCCCCTTCGTCGGTCCAAATGACTCGGATCGATTCCGCAGGTGCGCGCAGCACATGGTAGGTCACTCCATCGACGATCTTCTCAACGGGAGCGGCGATAATTCGCCTAACGAAGCAGACTGCAAGAAAGAGGAGCGCGGAGCGGAAGTTCATTCTAAATCACGTTGCGTGGCGACTATCGGTCTGTCACCGCCGTTTTTCTGTCACCGCCGTTTTTCTCGAGAGGGATGGCAACATCGGGAACGTATTGCAGATTATCGAAGGCGGGCACCGCCGCCATGCAGCATTTACGCCAACGGCGTTGAATCATTCAGCCCAATGGTTGTCCCGATTCAGCGGGACTACCTTGGGAACTGCCGCCGCGCAGCATATACCCCGCAAGGGGCTTCATCCGGGGCGTGCGTTTCGATGAAACCCCTTCCAGGGTAAAAAACATGGGGATGGCGCAAAGCGGAAAGTAGCCCGCGAGTCCCTTCGCGGCATTGTGCCGCCCGCGAAGCGGCACGAAAGGAGAAGATGTCGCTTCGCGAGGGATGGAAGGCCGCGAAGGGACTCGCGAGCTACCTTCTTCGCTTCGCGAATGATTCCGCTTTCTGTAGTTTGCAGCCAATAAACAGGAAGGATGGGTGCGGGGGAGCGCGGGCTTCCAGCCCGTTGTGTCCGGCATCCTGCCGGATACCCCAGCGTGGCTCTCGCGGAAGGCGTGCTTCTGCATGAGGGCGCGCGTCTCACTCGCCGGCAGGATGCCGGCGAGGACGGGCTGGAAGCCCGCGCTCCCCCGCGTCAGTCTTTTGTGTTTCGTGTCTTATGACTGTGGAAGTCGGCCTATTTCCACGGTGACGAGCGGTCGGTGACCACCGGTTCTCGAGAGGAGAAGGTGTCGCTTCGCGAGTGATGGAAGGCCGCGAAGGAACGCGAGCTACCTTCTTCGCTTCGCGAATGATTCCACTTTTAAACATCCGTTTCATCCGAGGCGCGCGTTTTGATGGAACCCTTGCAGGGTAAAATCATGGGGATGGTGCGAAACCCAAGGTAGCCGCCTCCCGATTCATCGGGACGTCAAGCTTGGGCTGAGTGATGAAACGCCTTCGGGGTAGGCGAAACGGCCTTTGCTACTCGATCGAGTCTCACTCCGCTGCTTATTGCCTGTTGTCGCCTGACGTTTTTCCCGGAGAAAGTCCTTTCCGATACTGGCGGAAACCCCTACACCTCAGAAGTGAATCATTTTCTCTGCGATTCTCTAAAAATGGAGCCCATGTTCCTATGATCTGCTCAGGCTGTGGCAAAGATATCCCGTTTGGCGGGGAAGTTTGTCCTTATTGTCACCGCAACAAAAGCGATGATCAGACCATCGCGGCTGGAGCCACTTGCAGCATGATGGCAGCCGTAATTTGCGGAACTATCGTGGGAGGGATAGTATGGTGGTTCACAAAGAATGATGTTGCTTTTTGGGTGGGGGCGGCG
>JAYSTZ010000927.1:0-5238 GCA_043719365.1 Verrucomicrobiaceae bacterium
TCGAACGCGGGCTACCACTACCTCGGCTGCGCAAAGACCTTCGCGCTGATGGGTAAACATTTCGCCGAGGCGAACCTCGAAATGCTAAAGGCGCAAAAACGCTTCGCGCCATTGCACTTTTAATTGCACCCCTCGTGACGTTTGCGAACGCCAGCGCGGACGCGGAGGCGGACAAAGGCGCGCTGCGGATTCAGCGATGGAGCGCCGGGAAAGCGGATGCGGCGGAGCTGAGGCTGCCCGTGCTCGGCTCATACAGCGCGACCGCGCCGTATGACTGCGCGAAGTAGAAGGAAACGCGCAGCTATCTTGCCACGGTCAAGAAGGCCAGCGCGGACACGCTCGCCGAATTCGACACCAGCATCGAAGCCCTCGAAAACAGCACCGCCACGCCCACACTGGTAAACCTCGCCGATTTCAAAACACGACCCGCTGGCGCGCGATGAGTTCGAGTCCTTGACGGTCGCAAGCCGTTCCGGTGGGCGAACTCGTCGCCACGAGTTTTCAAATCGTCGCACGGTCGCACCGAATTGTTCACGCTGTCCTCACACGGCGTTCACACTCGTGTCTTAAAAACGTCATGCACTCCGGGCACGGTTTGCGGACGCATGAAAATCGCACAACACACAGCCAATGAAGCTCTCCAACCGTCTGATTTCATAGCCCGGCTCGGCGTTGGCGGATACCCGCCTGTTTCGCCGACCGCACAACAGCGAGGAGTTCACCCGCCCACCGATGTCCTCATCGATGCTGCCACCGTCTCCGCTTCGATCGTCGATGGGATTCTCCGCGTCATCCCTTCCCCGCATGTCATCGCCCTAGACCTCAACATCGAGGAATGCTCGGACGGTTCGATTTTGATTTCAGACGAATTCGGCTACGGAGGGTTCGACGCTGTTCCCGAGCTGCGCGGCCTTATCAATGGCATCCACATCACCGTCGGACCTGAAGGCGACGACGACCTTGCTGTCTGCATCCCGTCGTCGTCCCGTATTCGCGGAATGATTCGCATCTTCAGCGCCTTCGGCGACGATATTACCGCAATCAGCACATCCCTGTTTGCGAAATGTCGCTCCCAAGCAATGTCGGTGGGTTCTTAAAATTTAACCCGTTTCACCGCGGTGGCGTTCACCGGCGGTAATCGAGAACGCCGCCAAAAGCAGTTTTCGGCGGCCGAGCTATGCAGAGTCGGCTCTATAAGCCGAAACCCTTTGCCAGCAATGCCCGAGCGCTCATTGCTCGCGCCGTAAAGTTTATTGACGCAAACAAAGCCTCGCTCCACGCGGCGTGGAAAATTCTGGCATCGGTCCATTTCGCCGATGCCATGCTTGGGCGCGTGCTCGACGCGCTGGAAAAGAAGTCCGCGTCGCAGAAGAGGGCTGCGGCGAACAATGAAAGTTGATGCGACTACTGTGCGCACGGGCCGATTGTGCCGCCGGGGATGAACTCTGCGGGAGTGAGTGACTGCTTCACGTCCTTGCGCCCGCGGCTCACATTGTTCGCCCACTGGACGAGGCGGTGGACTACCGGGGCGATCTCCCAGCGGATGTGGGCAATGCTTGGAGTACACCAGTTAAAGCTTATGTCCGAGCCGAAGCAGACCATGGAGACTTGTTCAGGCACTCGGATCCCTCGCGTGGCGAGAAACTGTTGGGTCGCTACGAAGAACTCTCCGCTGCCGACGATCAGCGCAGTTGGTGGAGTTACGCGAAACAGCGACGTAAGCAACTCCCGGAAGCCCTCGCGCGTTTCTTCCCAATCCGGCAGATTGTAGTCGCTTGTCGGGATGCCGTGGGCTGCGAGTTCGTCGAGCAGGATGCGCTCCGTCAAGCCCGGCCCCGGCTTTCGCCGTTCGCTCCGGCAGAGCATGACGATCCGGCGATGGCCCAGCGAGATCAGTTGCTGCGTGGCAATGGCGAATGCCCTCTGCGTTCCAGGGCCTGCGCTGGCTATGGCGATTCCTTCGCGGCGTCCGAACAGAGCAAACGCCGGAATCGGACGCGCTGCGAACCACTCCAGAACTTCGCGGGAGCAGCCCTGCACAATCCACGCATCCGCTTCGGTTCGCTGGACTAGTCTTTTGATTCGTGAGAGATCCATTCCGAGGGCAACGAGAGATTTTTCCGCCATGACGACGGTGTGCCCAGCCTCCACTAGAGCGTGCTGGAGTTCGACCATGCACGTAGAAAACTGGTCGCTGGCCTCGTATGGGAGAACGGCCAGTCGCGTCGGGCGCACGGATTTTCCGCTTGGAGCGACGATGCGACGTTTGCGTCCTGGTCCCTGTCCCTGGAGCACTCCCTCTTGCTCGAGCTGGCGCAGAGCGGCTTCCACGGACTTGTGATTCACGTCGAGTTGTTTCGCGAGCGCTCCCACTCCCGGAATTGTGTCCAGCCAAATCCCGCGTTTTAACTGCGCGCGCAGATGCGCAGCCACCTGTGCTGAAACTGAAAGGAGACGGACCGGATGCATGGCGAGAACCAACCCCAAAAAGGGGGCGGGCGTCGAGAAGGAACCGCTAGATTACGGCGAAAAATAGGGGCAAACAGGGAAGGTATCTCCCTCCCTTCGCTTCGCACCAATGTTTGAAGTGCTGAAATAATCCCGCCACGACAACCATCTTCATCACTACAGTCCAGTCACCGTCCTAACCATGAAAAAGTCCATCGCATCATCTTCGACGCTCTTCACCAATCGCCGTGCGCTGATCCTCGCCAGTTCCGTCGCATCACTTTTCTCTGAGGAGAAAGCAGTCGCGGTCAATTCAACCTGGAACGGCGGCGCGGACACGCTTTGGTCGAGTGATTTAAATTGGGTGACGAGTATCGTTCCGGGAGTAGGCGACACGGCGGTTTTTGATAATGCGGGGAATGGGAACCTGATCATCGATCTCGGTGCTGGCGTTACGGTGGGGAATATCTTGTTCGATACGGCTGCGGTGGCGGCTTACACCGTGGGCTCGGGCGCAGTGAACAGCCAGGCGCTCACCCTTGGGAATGCGGGCACGATTTCGCTAACTTCCACCGATGCGGCGAATCAATTGGTGAACGCGGCGTTGACGCTGGGGACCGATGGGACGGCGCAGACCTTCATGCTGGCCAACGCGAGCACGACGAATTCGCTGACGGTCGCCGGTGGCATCTCCGGTTCGGCAGGATCGGGTGTGAAGACTTTGGCGGTGACGGGTGCCGGAGCGACGACGCTGAGCGGGATTATTGCGAATGGCGCGGGTGGCACAGTGGCGATTTCGCAGACGGGGACGGGGGCTCTGAATATGTCGAATACGGGCAACACTTTCTCCGGCGGCGTCACGGTCGGTGCTGCGGCTGGTGTGGTGACGGCGACGACGTTTAACGGGACGAATGTGACCGGCATCGGAACGGGCGCGGTGTCCATCGGCGCGGGCTCGACGGTGAATCTGCAGAGCACGAATACGGTGGCGACGGCGACGACAATCAATAACACGTTCACGGGCACGGGGCTTTTGAAGCTGACGTTCACCGGAGTGACAGCGACGAATACGCTTATGAATGGTTTGGCTGGTTTCGCGGGGACGATCCAGTTGTCGAACACGGGCGTAAACGGAGACAAGCTGAATACAAACAGCACAATGGTGAACCTCGCGGCGGGGCTCATCATTGATAGTGGGAGCTCGCTGTTCGTGCCCGCCGGCGGCACGGCGAATTTTGCAGGCGGTATCTCGCTCAATGGCATCGGCAATAGCGAAAATCGTGGGGCCATTCGCATGGGGACGGCCGTGCTGGGCGGCAATATCTCGCTGGCCGGGAGCAGCACCATCGGGCTCGATCTCAACACCTATGGCATTTTCACGGGCAATATCTCGTCGGCGGGGGTGAGCACGCTGACTTTTGGCGGCTCGCAGGCTGGCAATGGCACGCTGACCGGGAATCTCTCGGACGGCCCTGGGACGCTTTCATTGACAAAGGCCAACGGGGGGACGCTGTGGCTCACAGGGGCGAACAATTTCACGGGCGCGACGACGATTTCGGGCGGGCGGGTGCAGCTCGGCCTCGGCGGGACGACGGGCTCGCTTTCTCCGAATAGCGCGGTCAGTGTCTCCGCGGGTGCGTCGATCACGTTCAATCGTTCAAACGCGATGGCGCTCGGCACGGATTTTGGAGCCATTTCTGGCGCTGGAAATGCGATTCAGAACGGCACGGGGACGACGACTTTCGGCGGCGCGACGGCCCTCACCTACACCGGCATCACCTCGATCAATCGCGGCACGCTGGCGCTGGATTTTGCCGCGCTCGCCACGCCGACGAACATGATCAACAGCGGCTCCGCCCTCCAATTGGGCGGCGGCACGCTCTCGGTGCTCGGCAAAAGCGCAGGCGCGACGGCGCAGACATTTAACGGCACGACTTTGACCGCGGGGCGGTCAGTGATTGCACCGAATCGCGGCACGGGAACGTCCACGACGGTGACGCTCGGCGCGCTGACGAGCAGCGCGGGTAGCAGTATTAATTTTACCCCGACTACTGCGTGGGCGAACGGCGCGAACGCGACGACGGCCGGTGTCGCGTCGGCGACGGAAATTGTAACGGTCGCGAGTGTCACTCGCAACGGTACCGCGATCACGATGCCGGGCGCGGGCGCGTTCGCTTATATCGGCGCGAATGTTTTCAACAACACGGGCGCGAGCACGCGTTACGCGGTGGTGCAGGGCGCGGCGGGTGCGCCGTATCAGATCGTAGGTGGGCCATCCTCCGCAACCTTTGTGCTGACTGGCGGAAGCGCGAGCACCGTTTACTCGGCCTCAGCAAGCCAGACTCTGACCGGTGCGACCACAAACTACGCGTTCATCGGCAACAACGCCGCGACGGCCATCACGATTGCAAACGGCGGATTTGCCTACACGCTGAACGGCTATCTCGGCATCGGCACCGCATTGGTCACGATGTCCGGCGCTGGGGCACTCACCATCGGCGCGGAGAAAGATCTCGTGATTAACAACGCGAACACCGGCGGACTGACGATCAGCTCAGTGATTGCGAATAGCGCGGGCGGCGCATCGACCCTCACGAACGCCAGCACGGGCACCGGCGTCCTCACACTGAGCGGCACGAACACTTACACGGGCGGCACGTTCTTGAATGGCGGCACGACGGTCATCGTCTCGGATGCTGCCGCGAGCAATAATGCGCCCCTCGGATTCGTCCCGGCGGCAGCCACGCCGGGGAATCTGACGTTTAACGGCGGCACCCTGCAACTTTCGCC
>JAYSTZ010000928.1:0-13429 GCA_043719365.1 Verrucomicrobiaceae bacterium
AATTCCGCAGGCTCGGCTGCGGCTCGGAATGGGAGGAGAAGTGCGCAGGCAAGGAAGGTGAGAAGGCGTGTTGTTTTCATGGTTGTGAAAGGAAGAAGACTCACGTTGGGCAGCAGCGTGCATCAGCTATTATTGGAATGACTGGTGTTTTGCGGAACCGCGGCGGTGAAGCAAGAAGATTTCACGAGAGCTATCGAACGCCCCGGCAGACGGCGCCACGCATGTTTGCGCTTTTCCATTTTACCAAACCGCCTGTCCCCTCCATAAGCGGCTGCGCAATGAAATCCGTCATCCTACTCGCCCTCACCGTCCCGCTTTTCGCCGCCGACCAGCCGCAGTTTGGCCGCGCGTGGGATCGCAACATGGTTTCGTCCGAACGCGGCCTGCCCGACTCCTTCAACCCGGAGACCAAGGCGAACATCAAATGGATCGCCGACATCGGGACGGAGACGCACGGCACGCCCATCGTCGCCGGGGGCCGCGTCTATATCGCCACGAACAACGGCCAGCCGCGCAACCCGGACAATACGACGGATTCCGGCGTGCTGATGTGCTTCGATGAGAAAGACGGGCATTTTGTGTGGCAGGTCGCTTCGCCGAAGCTGTCCCCCGAAGACCCGTATCTCGACTGGCCGAAGACCGGCATGTCGTCGCCGCCGACCATCGAGGGCGACCGCATTTATGTCGTCACCAACCGCGCGCAAGTCCTCTGCCTCGACGCCCGCGACCAAAGCGCCCCGCCGATTTGGACGTTCGACATGCCCGGCGGCGCAGGCATCTACCCGCACGACGGCGCGCACAGTTCCATCCTCATTCACGGGCGGCATCTCTACCTGAACACCGGCACGGGCGTGGACAATACGCACCGCAAAATCCGCACGCCCGATGCCCCCAGCCTCATCGTTTTGGAAAAAGAGACCGGCAAATACATCGCCCGCGAAGACGAAAAGATAGCGCCGAATATCTTTCACGCCACCTGGTCCGCGCCATCGCTGGGCACCGTCGGCGGGAAAGAGCGGATCTTTTTCTGCGGCGGCAACGGAATCACCTACGCCTTCGAGCCGCTCGCGCAGGCCGAGCCCGCCGACAAGCTCGTCGCGCTGAAGAAAGTCTGGCAATACGATATCGACCCCGAAGGGCCGAAGTCCGAAGTCCACCGCTTCACGCAGAACAAGAATGAAGGCCCCAGCAACATTTTCGGGATGCCCGTTTTCGCCGATGGTAAACTCTACGTTGCAGGTGGCGGCGACCTTTTTTGGGGCAAAAATAAAGCATGGCTCAAATGCATCGACGCAGCCGATGGCCGGGAACTGTGGAGCTATGAGCTCAACAAACACGTCGTCTCCACCGCCGCCGTGATCGACGGTCTCGTGTTCATCGCCGATATCGGCCGCACGATCCACTGCGTGGAGGCCACCACCGGCAAAGGAGTCTGGACCGAACCCGGCCCGAAAGGTGATTTCTGGGCGTCGCCGATGATTGCGGACGGGAAGCTCTTTATCGGCAGCCGGAAGGGCGATTTCTGGATCATGGACGCGAGCCGGGAAAAGAAGGTCCTGAGCACGATCCAGCTCGGCGCGCCGATCAGCGGCACCGCAACCGCAGCCAACGGAGTCGTCCTCATCGCCACGATGAAACAGCTCATCGCGATCAAGAAATAGAGCGCGACAATCCGTCCTGCTGTGGCACGATGCGCGGTCCGAACCATGCCATCCGAGTATCCAGAAGACGATTCACGCACCACGCCCTTTCAAGCAACAGCCAGCGAAAGCGCCGTCCGCCGCGCGCCTGAAACCAAGACGCGTTACGTCGATGTGCCGCAGTCTCCCGAGCGCGCAGTCGGGCCGCGCAATCTCGCGTGGGGCGTCATTTTTCTCGCAGTTGCATTTTGCGCTTATTGGTTCGCGCTCATTTTCTCCGGGCACAATGCCACGCGCACGGTCATCGCCAGTCTAGGCACGTTTGGGCTGATTTGGGTTCTCTACAGCCTGCGTATCTTCCGCCAGCGCCACGGGATTTTCCTGGCGCTCTCTATCGTGCTTCTTTTCGGTGCCGCCATGCCACTCGTTGAGAGGGCTTTCAGCGGCCTCGACCGACTCGCCCGTGAGCGTTTGGGTGATGAAAACAAGGTCGTGAAACTCGACGTCGCACCGCCGCCGCCCAACTCGAGAACAGCGCCGCCAGCCCCCGTCGCGCCGGAAGAACCGCCGCCGGCCGAAGCCCCTGCGGCAGTGAAGTCGCCCGAGGATAACGTGGTTCGCGAACTCATGGTCCCGCCGCCAGGCGCCACGGCGAAGAAAGTGATCGAAATCACCGAAGACGTAGAGGTGAAGATCGGCGGACGCCGCTTCCTCGTGAAGAAGGGCGACACGTTTGAATTCCTGAGCGTTCAGGACGGCATGACTACGTTTAAGGCGGGACAGGACACCGTCAGCGTCAGTTCGGATGTCGCAAAATTCAAACTCTCCTTTGAGCAGCGCTACGCGCTTTCCTCGCAAAAAGCGATGCGTCTTTACCCCGGCCTGCGCGAAAAATTCTCGGAGCAGAATCAGCAGTTCCTCGAGGCGACGAAAGACCTGCAAGAAACGCTGCCGGATTTCTTCAAGACACCCGATTGGCCCCTGAATCTCGCACAGCAACTCGCCGCCACGCACGGCTGGAAATCAACCGAGGAACTCGACGCGGAAGCCAAAGAACCAAAGCCGGAAGCCCCGGCGAAAAGCGAAGCTGCGCCCAAGAACGAATCCCCCGCCCCGCCCGACGTGCCGCAGGAGAATCCGCTTCCGCCGGAAGCGAAATAGTCAGTAACAGACCGCGGTAAAAGGAGCAGGGAATAACGCGAAGGGAATGTCGCAATCTTTTTGAGCCCTTTTTTTGCCAAACATTTTTCTGCCGAAATGAGCGACTCCATCTTGGCAGAAAAATGTTTGGCAGAAAGAAGCTGCGAAACCCCGAAAAAGTGCGGATTCGTAAAATGCTCTACGCCTTAAATTTGCAATGTGTCACTCAGGAGCCGACGTCGGGGCGGTACGTGCGCCCTTTCCATGTCACGCCTTTGCCGTGCGATAGCCGCCAGCTATTCAGCGCGATGCCCATGAACACAGCGATCGAGAACGGGTGAAGGAACGCCGTTAGGGGCGACATTCTCAGGCGCAGAGTCACGAGCCAGCGGAGTGTCCAGACCAGCACCGCGTTCCAGACGGCAATCCTCCCGAAGTCGCCCAGCCACGCGACAGACGGAAGGAGCCAGACGAAAAACAACGACGCAAAAAAGAGCCAGAACAACACGCGCTGATGGTCGAACGCAGCGCGAAGATTCTTTGAGAAACCGTCCCAACTTTCCCCGAACGAGCGATACATCCGTACCGTCGAGAATCGTACCGAATCGCAATTGATGAGCCGCATCCCCTCGCCCATCCGCGCTGCGATTTCGCGGCCAAGCGCAACGTCCTCTACCACGTGCGCCTTTACCGAGGCGTGTCCGCCGATTTTCTCGTATGCCTCTCGTGTGAAAAACATGAACTGCCCGTTTGCGCCACCCATCACTCGGGTCACCCGCGAGCCGATCCGTTTCGCCAATGCCGGCCAACGCTGAAGCACTTCCACGAGCCAATGGTGCGCCATCGTCAAGCCGATGATGGCAATCACGGGAATGATGAGCATTTCGCCAAGTGTCCCGGTCAGGAATCTCGGCCACGCCGACATCAAGCTCGCCCGCGTCTTGCGGGCATGGGCCACGGCAGCCGCGAGCAAACCCGGCGCGTGCGTCGTGTCCGCATCGGTGAAAAACAAAAAAGCCCCGCTGCCCGCTCCTGCGAGTTGGTGGCACGCCCAGCCCTTGCCGGTCCAGTCGTCCGGCAGCGTTGTGCCGCGCATCAACCGCGTCTTTACGCCCGGATGCGCAGCAAAAAGCCGCTCAACGATTTCTCCCGTTCCATCCTCGGAATGATCGTCCAGAACGATCAGTTCGTAGTTTGGATACTGCTGGCGCAACAACGACTCCACGCATGACTCGATATTTCGCGCCTCATTTCGTGCCGGGACGAGCACCGAAACCATCGGCGCATCTTCGGGCACCGGTGCGGGCACAAGACTGCGCCACACCGCGAAATTCGCCAGAAGCGTCAGCAGCCCTGTGAATAGAAAAAAGAAAATGATGACCTGACATGCGAACATGAAGTCACGCGCAATGCCCGATGTGCCGTGCCAAAGCAAGCGAGCGGAGCAACCGCGCCCGGTTTTCACCAAACGTTACCCGAAGAAATTCCGCGATTTTTGGGACGGAGACCATTTCCTACTTCCCGCAACGGCTGCGTGTTTCTATGGATAAGGGCAACGAATGAAAATCATCGCAGTGGCAAACCAGAAGGGCGGAGTCGGGAAGACGACGACCTCAATGAATCTCAGCGTCTGCCTGGCAGAACTGGGAAAGAAAGTGCTGCTCGTCGATCTCGACCCGCAAGCCAATGCGAGCAGCGGACTCGGCGTGGATATCGAGACTGGCACCAGCGCCTATCTGCCCATGCTCGGCGAGGCCGCGCTTGCTGACAGCATCATGCCCACGGCTTACGACAATCTTTGGATCATCCCCGCGAACCTCGATCTCGCGGGCGTCGAAGTGGAACTCATCCGCGCGGGCGATCATCTCACACGGCTGCGCCGCGCATTCGAGCCCATCCGCCAGGCCGCACCGGTGGACTATGTCATCCTCGACTGCCCGCCTTCCCTCGGCGTGCTAATGACCAACGCACTCAGCGCCGCCGACGAAATCCTCGTGCCGCTCCAGTGCGAGTATTACAGCCTCGAAGGGCTGGCGAAAATTATCGGCGTGTGCGAGCAGCTTCGCGAAGCCGGAGCGAACCCAGACCTTCAACTCTGCGGCATCCTCATGACGATGTATCTCCGCACCAATCACGCGAATCAGGTCATCGCGGAGATCCAAAAGCACTACGGCGACGTCATCTTCAAGACGGTCATCCCGCGCACCATCCGCCTCGCCGAAGCCCCCAGCCACGGACAGCCGATCGTAAAATACGAAGGATCCGGTCTCGGCGCAGCAGCCTACCGCGCGGTTGCAAAAGAGTTCCTCGCCCGCGAAGCTGCGCCTGCACCGGAACCCGGAGCGTAGTTCCGCTGCACTGACTCCCGTCGAGCGGCGTTCGCAATATGAACTACCCAGCAGCCAAAAGCCCGGAGCACCGCAACGACCTGCTCTGGAGCATGAATCTCTCGCTCATCATCGGCGGGCTGATGCTCGTGATGAAAGTGGGCGCGTATTGGCTCACGGGCTCGTCCGCCATTCTCAGTGACGCAGCAGAGTCCGTCGTCCACGTCGCGGCGGTGGCGTTTGCATCATTCAGTATGAGGCTTTCGTTTAAGCCCGCGGACAAGGACCATCCTTACGGGCACTCGAAGATCGGCTTCTTCTCCGCCGGCTTTGAAGGCGGACTCATCGCGCTGGCGGCTTGCTTCATCATCTTCGAAGCCATTCGCGACTGGGTCGCCGGCCATGCCGTTCAAAACCTTGGCGCGGGCGGCCTTCTCACGCTCGCCGCGACCCTCATCAACGGTGCTCTCGGCGCCTACCTCATCGCCAAGGGCAGGAAGCGCAATTCGCTTATCCTCGTCGCGAACGGGAAACACGTGATGACTGATTGCTGGACCAGCCTCGGCGTGCTCATCGGAGTCGGCCTCACGATGCTCACAAGCTGGCGCGCGGTGGACCCGATTGTGGGCATTATTATGGCGCTCAACATCCTCTGGTCCGGATACGGACTGATGCGGGAAAGCGTCTCCGGCCTCCTGGATGAAGCCGACCCAAAGACGACCGAGAAAATCGAGACCATCCTCACCGATGAGACCACGCGGCGCGGAATCGCATTTCATGAACTCCGCCATCGCCACAACGGCGACGGCCACATCATCGACGTGCATCTCCTTTTTCCGAGCGCCACCCCGCTGACCGAGGCACATCGTATAGCCACGGAGATCGAACAAATTCTTGGCTCGCGAGTCGAACCGTTCGCCGAAGTCCACACGCACCTCGAACCGCTCGAAGACCACGATATCATCCACCCGCAGGCCGAGGGACGGAAATGACGAATGACGAGCCCCTAGCTCGCGTAGAATTTCTTCCCCGCCCATGCACTGAGCGGCACCATCGCTAGCAGGGCAAACGCGCAGAGAAGGCTGTCCGGCGTCTTCGGCAGGCCGCCGCGAATGTTGTCCGGCATCACGCAGAGGGCCGCCTGCATCACGAGCATCAAGCGGATGAACCCGCCAATGGCCGGCGGAATCGGGCGCGGCGGAATTTTGAGCAATTCACTTGTCTGCATCACACAGAGGACAACGGCAACCAGCCAGAGCGTCGGCGATGGGTCCATGAGTATCCGTCCCGTGAACTGCTTGAGGATGATGTAGCCGCAAAAGATCGCGGCAAGCGGGAGCATCTTCGCGAGTTTCGGAACGACAGCCTTGGTTTCATTGCGCGCAAGATTTGTGACCGCTGCGATGTAGAGCGTGATGCCGACAGCCATAGCGGTCGCGCCAAGGAGCCCCCAAGCCGTGCGTTGAGCTTCCAAAACAAAGAACGGCATGATCATTCCGAACGAAGTGGGCATTGCATCCGCCCACACCACCGTGGAGGAATCGAGGCCTTGTCCCGCGATTGCGCCGAGAATGACGCTCAGTCCACGGCACGTTCCCATGGTCACTGCGCCGATGACAGGAATGCGCTTCGTCGTGGAATTGTAGAACCACACTGCGAGTAAAAGCGCCATGCCCATCACGGCTGAGCGCGGGCCGAGTCCCACGTGAAGCGCTCCAATGCCCGCGACGCAAAGGAGCAAAATCGCCGAGATCGCCGCGCCGCGCGAAATCGCTCCGCTTGGAATCGGCCGCTTCGGGCGCTCGGCGAGATCCTCCTTGAGGTCGAACACATCATTCATCGCCAGCCCGGCGGCATAAATGCAAAGGCTCGCGATAATCGGAGGCACGACGCGATGGTCGAGGAATCCGCCGGTGGCGATCAAAAATCCAGCCAGCGGATCGCCGGGCACCGTGAAGAGATTCGGCGCACGAAAGAGTTGGAGCCAGGCGCGAATCTTCATGCTTCGGCGAGCATCCGGCGAAGATGCCCGATGCAAATGCGGCTCGCCGGTTCTGCGTTCGCCGAAAAGGCGTGTCCGGCCGGAAGGTGCTGCGATTCGTGGTCGAGCGGGACTACGCGCCAGTGGGTCTCCAACGTCACCCATCCATGATAGCCGTTCGCTTTCAGCGCGCGAAAATGTGCAGGGAAATTGAGCTGCCCCGTTCCGACTTCGAGGCACGTCGGCGCGGCTTTGCTGCCGTTGCGGCGGGCGTCTTTGATGTGAACATGTCCGACCAAACCGGCCACCGCATCAAATGACTCGCCGACCGGATCTTCGTCGCCGTCGAGATAGAGACAATTGCAAGGATCCCAAACGAGAGTCGCTTCGTTATTCGGCGGGAGATGCCGCCAGAACTCCGCCGTCTCGGCTGCATTTCCCACGATACAACTCGCCTCGTTTTCAATCCCCACACGAATGCCCGTCCCTCGCACGATGTCGAACAGCGCGCCGAAGTGCGAGGCCGCACGGGCAAGGTCCGAGGAAGTCGCCGGATGCGAGCGACGCAAAAATGCGAACACCCGGACGAGATCGGTGCCGAGAATCTGCGCGGCTTCGACGGAGCGTTTGAACAGTTCCACATGCTCGGCGATTTCGCCGGGCGCATCGAGGTTGCACTTAAAGACCGGGGAGGCAGCGCCGGCAATCGCCAGTCCTGCATCTCCTGCCCTCGCTGCAACCATGCGCAGATCGTCCCAGGACAAATCGCGAAACGCCTTGCCGAACAGACTCCGGACTTCGATTCCATCGAGCTTCTCCTCGGTCGCAAAACGGATCACGGCATCGAGGTCCTGCGAAACCTCATCAGTCAAAATAGCGAGGCGATACCAGCTCATTCTAACTCCTCCGAATATCCCAAAGCTGCCGTGCCTGAGTGATAATCTTCTTGAGCACTTCGGGCGTCACAGCCTGCTTCGGGTCATCGCCGATTCCTTTACTTGGCGACACGTTGGCTTCGATGCACAGGCCGTCGGCACCGTAAGCAACCGCCGCGAGCGCTGCGGCAGGGACGTACGACGCCTTGCCCACGGAGTGCGATGGATCGACGACGACGGGCGCCCAAGTCCGCTCGTTCAAAAGCGGAACGATGCTTTCATCGGGATGATTGCGATAGCCGTCGAGCGTCGGGGTCGTCCCGCGCGGGCAAAGGATGACGTTCGGATTGCCCAGCTGAACGATGTATTCCGCCGCTGCGATGAATTCCTGAATCGGTCCCATGTGAATGCTGCGCTTCAGCAATACAGCAGCGTCGCGATTTGCGATCGCTTGTCCGATTTGGCGAAGGAGCGAATAGTTCAGAGCGTTGCGTGCGCCGACTTGAAGGCAATGAACGCCGGCAGCCATAGCAAGGCGCAGATGCTCTTCATCCATCACTTCTGTATCCACCGGGAGGCCGGTTGCGCGGCCTGCCTCCATGAGAATATCGAGCGCCTTTGCGTCACCCTGGTAGCTGTAAGGATTCGTCCGCGGCTTCCATACACCTCCGCGCAGCGCGTTGGCTCCTGCTTCTTTGATCGCGTGCGCTGTCTCGATGGTGAGATTCGGATTCTTCGGATCAATCGTACACGGCCCCGCACAGACAAACAGCGATTGCCCGAGCGTAATACCTCCGATTTTCACGCGATGCGTTGCAAGGCTGGAGCGGATGTCCATCAGCTTGTGAGGGCTTTGGATACGGTCCACGCGATTCACGTAGGAGAGCCCTTCGAGCTTTGTGATCATGTCGTCGTTCCGCTCATCGCCGATGATGGCGTAAATGCACTGCACCTCGCCGTAGATGACCTGAATTTTGCAACCGAACCCGCCTACGATGTCGGTGACTTCCTTGAGCTGCTCGTCCGAGAATTTGCTGACGCTGGGTATAATCATAATCGTTTTCCTTACTCGACCATCCGCTCGACAAATTCGCGACTGTCGAAAAATGCGAAATCCTCCGGCTTCTCTCCGGTGCCGATGAAGCGGGTTGGCAACTTCAGTTCATCCTGAATCGCCACAATCACGCCGCCCTTACCGCTGCCATCCAGCTTCGTACAGACGATGCCCGTGAGTTCCGCCGAATTTTTGAATTCGCGCGCCTGCGAGAGCGCGTTCGCGCCGGTAGTCGCATCCACGACGAGCAGACTTTCGTGCGGCGCAGCGGGGTCGGCGCGTTGCAGGACCCGCTTCACTTTGTTGAGCTCGTTCATGAGATTGTGCTTCGTGTGCAGGCGGCCCGCCGTGTCGCAAAGGATGAACTCGATGTTGTGTTTCTCAGCCTTTTGATACGCGTCGTAGCACAGCGCCGCGGGGTCACCGTTGTATTGTCCCTTCACGATATCCACGCCGATCCGATCCGCCCAGATGCCGAGCTGCTCGATTGCCGCCGCGCGGAATGTGTCCGCTGCGACCAGCAAAACACTGTGCCCGCGTTTCTTCAAAAGCGCCGCCATTTTCGCAGTCGAGGTTGTCTTACCGGTGCCGTTCACGCCGACCACCAAGATGACCTTTGGCTTGTTGGCAAGCGGACGAAGCATCCATTGCTCCACGGGGAAAATCTTGATGATTTCCTCGCGGGCTACTTTTACGACGGACTCTGCCGTCAGTTTCTCGCCGCTCTCTTGAAGCGTCTTGAGGATGCGCGTCGTCATCGGCAGACCTAGGTCGGCGCGGATGAGACTCTCCTCCAGTTCCTCCCAATCCACCGGCTTGCCAGTGAATTTCTGCCAGATGTTTTTGAGGAAGCCGAATGCCATGGTTAGATCTGCGGGGTGGGCGGTTTCGTTTTTTTCGCGTAGGGCGTCACGGCATCCCGCAAGGGACGTGTCAGCTCCCGTTTCACCTGGTCCAGCACGCCATTAACGAACTTGCCCGAATCCTCGCCGCCGAATTTCTTCGCGAGGTCGATGGCTTCATTGATCGCCACAATCGGCGGTGTCTCCAGGCGATGGAACATTTCGTAAATCGCCAGCCGCAAAATATTGCGATCGACCGTGTTCAACCGTCCCACCTCGAAGTTCCGCAAGTGCCGTTTCAGCACCACATCGACTTCGACCCGCTTCGTCAGAAAGCCCGCAATTAGGCTCTCCATGAAATCCTTCACGCCCGTCGTGGCCTCGCGCACGAGCCAGAAGTCCTGGCGCAGGTCTGCGGCGGGATCCCCGTGGATGTCGAGCTGATAGAGATATTGTACCGCGGCTTCGCGGCCCTCGCGTCGTTTACTCATTTAAAATGGGACTTCGCTCGACGGCAGGCTGTCCATCGTGCGGCACATGCGCACCGCAGCGCGGGCCGCCTCGGTGCCGCGGTTAATCTTCGTGCCGATGCAGCGTTCGCGCGCCTGCTCTGCCGTCTTCACGACGAGCACTTCGTGCAAAACCGGCGTGTCGTAATTCAGCGAAACATCCAGCAACGCATTCGTCACCGCCGTGGCAATCAGCCCGGCGTGCATCGTCTCTCCGTCCCACAAAAGACCGAGCGCGATCACCGCATCCACGTCGTCCGCAGAGTCCAGATAGGCCTTTACGCCCAGCGGAATCTCATACGAGCCCGGCACCTGCACCACATCGATTTCGGCCTTCGGAGCGAGAACTTTCAGCTCCGTCCGTGCCGCCTCCACGAGGGCATCGACGTATTCAGAATTATAAAGGCTCGCGACGATCCCAAAACGGCGTTTGCCGGTAAGTTTCGACGGTCTGCTTGGCAGGTTTTTGGACATGTGAGGCGCGGAGAGTAGCGGCACCACGCTTTAGCGCAAGCGCCCTCGGCATTTTTCGTCGGTCGCCGCGCTACTCGATTGCTCGCAGGGGATTGGGACGATTCTGTCATATCTTTGTCAGCACCCCGTTAATTAATGTGCGCTACCTTGCGAACATCCGACCATGATCAAACTCATCTCTGCATTAACCCCCCTCATCGCTTTCAGCACCGCTCAGGCAAACGAATTTACGGACTTCTGCGCCAGCATGGGAACGGTGACCAATCTCGTCGGCATCCACCAATTTGCGACCAATGACGCGAACGGATTTGCGATCAATTTCTGGCAACCCGGATTTGAGGGAGCGAATGCTGCGTCCGTCGCACTTTCCAATCCACACATGGCCCAGGCGGATGCATTCGGAAATATTTACATCGCGGACAAATCGAGTCACTCGATTCTGAAACTCGCGGCGGACGGGACCATTCACACGCTCGCGGGGATTCACTCGGCAGGGTTCAATGGCGATGGCCCGGCACCTGGCAATACGCTGCAACTGAACAATCCAAACGGGCTTTATGTTTTCCCAAATGGAACCGTGTATATCCTCGATCCGGGAAATCACCGCATCCGCCGCATCGGCACGGATGGCATAATGACCACCATCATAAACGACCCGGACCCGCTCTGGTATCCCTCGGGCCGGGCGCTGTGGGTGCAGCCGGACGAGCAGCTCATCTACTATACCAACGAATACGCACCCGTCCCGCCGAGCATCATAGCGGATGGTGCAACAGTTAAAAAGTGGTCCCCAACCGGCGGCATCGAAATCGTATGCGAGAAATCTGTCGGCTTTCGCAACCCCGGGAATCTCGCGGTGAACCCGATTGATGGGAAACTCTACGTGTGCGATCGCGCCGAGGAAGACCTCGCAAAAATTGAAATCGGCGTTTGGCGCATTGACGGATTCAACTCCCGGACTCGCATGACCGGTAACGTGAATAACAGCTTCCCATCAGACGGGCAGCCGGCACTCACGAGCTTTGTGGACCAGCCGCGCGGCATAGCCTTCCTCGCAAACGGCGCATATCTGCTCTGTGGGCATAAGAACGGAAACGTCTATTATATCAGCAGCACCGGGCAGATTTACCTCTACCTCCACGGGAGGGCGACGAGGGACTACTACAACCTTACCAACGGCCTGCATCCGCCTCTCACAGGCACGTCTCCGAATGCAGGTCAGGAGTGGTTCAGCCAGCCCCGCTCGGTGACTCTCGCGCCCAATGGAAATATCCTCGTCGTTGCAGCGGACAGCGGATTTGTCTTTCAGGTCGGCAACGCGGCCACACCACACTTGCCGTCCGACTTGCATGTAAGCAACTCGGGCGCAACCGGCACGCTCCTAAACTGGAGCGGCCAATATAGCAGGGGCTACCGGGTCGAGCATACACCCACCCTTTTACCTCCCGGCTGGCAAATCATCGGCGCTGCGCCGGGCACTCCCGCGGGCGTTCCATCGCTCTTCTTCGACCCCACTTCAAACGGGCAGCCGCAAGGATTTTACCGACTGCTCCCGTCGCTGTAGCCACAGTGGTGCGCACAAAAAAGCCGCCGGAATCGCTTCCGGCGGCTTTTATGATTGGGTTGCGGGCCTTGCTTAGAACGGTATGTCGTCCGGCGCGGCGTCGAGATCCGGGTCTGCCGGCGGTCTCGGTGCTTGCGCTGGTGCGGCGCGACGTGCAGGCGGCGGCGAGGCCACCTGACTGTCGGCGTAATCCGCATCGATCTGCGGACCTCCGCCTCCTCCGCCGGGGCCACCTTCGCGGCCTCCGAGCAGTTGGATGTTTTCCACGATGACCTTCAACTTGGAGCGCTTTTGTCCGCTCGCCTTGTCATCCCAAGAGTCGAGCTTCAGGCGACCCTCTGCGTAGAGAGGCTTCCCCTTTTTGCAATACTCACCAATGATTTCCGCGACCCGCCCAAATGCTTCGAGGTCGATGAATGTGACTTCCTCGCGCTTCTCTCCGGTTTCGGTGGTATAGTTGCGGTTCACCGCCAGCCCGAAGGCTGCGATGGCCGTGCCTTTGGGCGTGTACTTGATCTCGGGGTCTCGTGTGAGATTCCCGATGAGCATGACTTTGTTGAGATTCGCCATAGTTCGTGGTGGTTAAAATGACCGGCCCGCGCGGACTTAGGCTGCCTTCTTTTTGTCGGAGAGACGGCCGTATTGCTGACGGTAAACGTCATCATCCAGCTTGAACTTGTTCCTCATTTTTTCGAGGGCGGCAGGTTCGGCCTTGAAGACGAAGTTGACGAAGAAGCCGCTGTCGAGATCGCCCTTGGCGTAGCTGAAATGGCGCGTATCCATCTTCTGGATGCTCTCCACGTCGCAGCCTTCGGCCTTGAGGTCTTTTTCGATGCGGTCGATGATTTTTTGGGCTCCGTCTTCTTTGCCTTTCACATTGAGGACGAGGAGTCCTTCGTAGCGGTGTTTGCTCATGATATTAGTTGTTCTGTTTCGATTGTTGATTGTAGCGATTCATTGCGGCGGCAAAAGTCTGGCTTTGCACAAACTGCACGGCCTCCACGGCATTGGCGAGAGCTTCCT
>JAYSTZ010000929.1:0-2277 GCA_043719365.1 Verrucomicrobiaceae bacterium
CACCAATCACAGCCGCAATAGCACTGGTGACCATCATTTCACGGCGGGGAGACCACTAGGCTGGCGGTCGCGCGACCGCTGCATCGAGTCTGCGCTTCCAGTCCGTTGCCTCCTTGCGTCGTCCCGTCGCATTGAAGAAAAGAGAGATTCGTTTCGATGCCGCGTTGAAACGTGCGCGGTCTGTATCGTTCGTCGGAGCCCCGAGCGACTCAATCGCGGTTCCCGCTGCTGTGAGGAGTCGCTCCGCTTCCGCGTCCGCATTCCGCTGGAGACTTGCCTCACCGAGCAATGCCTGGGCTTCAATGAGCGGCCATCCTTCCACGCCGTGGCCCGTACGAAGTTCGAGGCACTGCCGCGCGCTTGCTTCCGCCTCGGCAAACGATTTGGCGGCGAGCTGGAACGTCGCAAGCGCAGCGAGGCTGTCAGCGAGCGTCGTAGTTGCTGTCCGCTGGGTGAGTTGCAGTTGTTCTTTTTCCGCCTTCGTTCCTGCCTCAATGGCAAGCCGCGCATTCTCAGCGGCCTTCTCCACCTCGATTCGTAAGCGGGCGGTTTCCTGCGCAGCAGACACTGCGGCGTCACGTTGCTGTTCGGCCTTGGCAAGCGCATCGGCAGTGCGTTGAGCCTCGGTCTTCGCTTCGAGGGCGAGCGCGTCGGACTTCTCCCGATCTCGCAGGGATTCCTCGGCCGCAGCGTTCGCTTCTCTCGCAGAAGCCTCCGCCCGTACCCGCGCGTCTTTTTCAAAATAGAAAATGACTGCGAGTGCGCCGACCGCCAGCGCCATTAGCGTCGCGCTGCCCCACGCAAAAGTCACCTGCCGCTGAAGCTGCGGAGGAAGCGCGGGAAATTGCATCGCGGAAACCGGCACCAGCGCCAGCGCCGGCGAGTCCTTCGAGTTTTGCTCCCGCGCGAGAATTGCAGCCTCGATGCGCGCCGGAGGAGTCAGCGTCGATTGCGACGCTGCGATGGGCGACGTTGCCATGCGCTCGGCCAGTCGCTCTTCCACGCGGCTCCGCATGGATGCGTCCGCGACACACGCTTTGTCGAGATACGCGGCGCGCTCCTCCGGATCCGGAATAGCCGCGGCAGTCGCGAATACGGTGAGATCGTTTAGTGAAACACCGGGTTTCGGTGCTTCAGCTTCCGGTTGAGGTGGCGAAAATGGACGCGGTTTGATGAATGGTTTCATCGATGCGATGTGCGAATAGCAAAACGCCGCGCCCTGTCGAGGACGCGGCGTTGAATTTATTCAGCGATGGGTGGGCTCAGAGCTTGAATTCCATCGGCACTCCGGCACGCATCGCCTCGTGTTGGGCGTCGGTGCACGCGCTGTTGAGCGGCACGTTCACAGGCGCTTCGTTCTTTGAGACTACGCCATTCTGCAGCATCCATGCCTCGAGTTCTTCGCCCGAGATGTCGGGGAGCATGACGCCGTTGATTTCGAGCGTGGGCTGCTTGTCCTGTCCGGATTTCTGCTCCATCTCCCAGCGGAACGCATGATTTTTGATGATGTCCTTTTCCTCGTAGGCGAGGTCATATTTTTTGAGAACGGCGCGAACGCCATTGCTCCATCCACAAGAAGTCTTCAGCCAGGCGGTGATTGTCGATTTTTCCATAGTCGGGTAACAATGCCACGGCTTTGTAAACCAGCAAGGTTTTCGTGCAAACCGGCTTGAACCCCTTGGTCGGGAGCGCTATCTGAGAACCGCATGAATTTCAGAGTCCTCACTTTTCTTTTCGGCGCCGCGCTTCTATCCGGCTGCAACAGCCCCAAGGAGACACCCGCCAAAACCCCGGACCGCAACCCTGTTGCGAAGCCCGCCACTCCTTCGAAGGAAGAGTCGGGCGATGTGGCATTTCAGAGCTTCGTCTCGCGGTTGCGCGCGGCGGTCGCGACTCACGATTTACCCACTCTTGCCTCGATGATGGCGGTCGATTTCGGGCACCGATGGGACGCCGCGCCGTCGGGTGAATCGCCGTTTGATTACTGGGATAAGAACAACCTCTGGCCGGAATTGCAGACCGTGCTGAGTTCGCGATGGACCGCACACGATGGCTTCATGGTCGCGCCTCCCCAGATGATTCATGATCCGGACTACGCCGGATACCGCGCCGGTGTGGCGATGGTGGAGGGAAGCTGGAAGTTCTCCTACTTTGTCCCCCGCCCACCCGCAGAATAGTGCTCTGACAGTCGTGAGGTGATAGTCACCGCTTGCGCAATCCGGCGGTGACTTGCGACTTGTGACTCGTGAGTGGTGGCAAACGTCTTGGCGGGTTTTC
>JAYSTZ010000930.1:0-2277 GCA_043719365.1 Verrucomicrobiaceae bacterium
CTGTGGCACCCGACGCAGCTCTCCGCCTTCGTGGGTTGCGCCTGCCCATCCCAAACCTCAAAGAATAGCCAGTCGCCCGTCTTCGGTGACGTTCCTGCCGGCTGCTTGATCATTCCCGTGGCACCGCTCACCGCCAGCGGCGCTCCATTTTCCCCAGCCCGCAGCTTTTCCTTCACAATCACGCTGCCGGGCGGAAAATTGACTTTCTCAGTTTTCGCGAAATCATTGCGGTAGTGCAGGACGAAGTTCCGACTGTGCGGGCCGTATTTCTTATCGTCGGGAATATTTGTGCACATCCCCGCAAGTTCCGCGCTGATAGACTTCGGCTTGTCGGTCAGGCGCGTGAGGGTTTTAGCGTAGTTCTTTGCGACGGCCTCGGGCGTCACCACCGGTGCGTCTGCGCCGATTGCGGTGATTGCTGCGATGGATGTGGTGATGATGGCTGCTTTCATGGAAGCGCAGGATGGCACTTGCGGGTAAAATGGTTGTGCGAAGAGTGTTAGCGAATTGTCAAAGATATGTAGCTCCCTCGCTCACGCCCTACTTCAGCGAGAGCAGGTATGCGAAAAGGTCGCTCACTTGCTGGTCGGTCATCCCGGCGAGCAAGCCTTCCGGCATGAGCGAGCGGCGGAGATACGTCGTGCGCACGATGTCCTTTTTCGCGATGCGCTGGTCGGCGGCTCCGGCGAGGCGGATGACTGTGGCGTCCTTGTCTTCGCTGACAAAGAAAGCGTCGATCACCGAGCCGTCGCGCTGTTCTACGCGGAAGATGCGGTAGCCGCTTTCCATGGCCGCGTTTGGTGTGAGGATGTTGCGCAAAATCGCTTCCGCGCCCATCGCGCCGACACCGCTGAGATTCGGGCCGATCTGCCCGCCGGTGTTGCCGAAGAGATGGCACGCCTGGCAGACGGCTGCGGCGACTTTGCCGCGCTCTTTGTCGCCGGTCTTTGTGGAAAGCGCGCGGTACTTCGCAAAGTCACTGTCGAGCTTCGCGGCGGCGTCTGCGGTGAGGACGGGCGGGAGGTCGCTGGTGCGCGT
Source organism: Verrucomicrobiaceae bacterium (assembly GCA_043719365.1). Classification (GTDB taxonomy): domain Bacteria; phylum Verrucomicrobiota; class Verrucomicrobiia; order Chthoniobacterales; family Chthoniobacteraceae; genus SXWH01. The sequence goes on from JAYSTZ010000930.1 coordinate 1,039, forward strand.
GAGCTTCGCGCCGGGGCTGAGGTTTCCAAGGGACTTAAAGGACTCAACGGACGAAAGGGACATCAGCGGCGTCCCTTCTGTCTTTTCGGTCCCTTTTGTCCCTTCGATGGCTCGATCGAACGAGCCGCGAATCTCATCCGCAGTGCGCTCGCTCTTCCAAATACGGAACTCCGCGAGTTGGCCTTTGAAACCTCCGGGCGAGCTCGTCCAGCCGATGACGGGCTTCTCGATCTTCTCGGCGGAGGTCTTCGTGCTGGTCGCGTTGAGTTCGCCGTCGATGTAAATCTTCCAGTTGCCAGCGGCATCACGGGTCGCGGCGACGTGCTGCCACATTCCGGGGACGGTCGCCTTTTTCGCGACTACGACATCGGCCAGTGGCGGGAAAACATAGACGCGGAAATTGCCGCCGTAGAAGTTCATGTCGAGCTTGCCCGGTGCGCCGAGGATGCCGTCGGCGTTGCTGATTCCCTCGTCCAGTTTCACCCACGTCTCCACAGTGAATGCGCCGTCGAGCGTGAGCCCGGTTTCGATGGTCGCGTTGTCGGTGCCGTCGAGCGCGAGTACGGGACGAAACAGCGATCCGAGGCTCTCGACAAGTTTTCCTAGCTCAGCGTCTTTGTCGCCGAGCACGGCGAGCAGGCGGTCGAGCGTAGCGGCGTCGATGTCTGCCGAGCCGAGCGATGTAGCATTGCCGCCCTCGGCAATGGAAGTGGCATTGCCGCCCTCGGCAATGTTTGCACCGCCATTCCGTGCCGGGGCGGCACTGCCACCTTTCATTGGCGGGGCGCCAATGCCACGACTCGCAGCCGCGACCACTGCGGAAGCGCCGGCTTTGGTGGTGGTGAGCTTATCGAGCGCGAGCCGGCGCTGTGCGGGAGCGAGCTTCGGATAAAGCGCGAGCACACGGGCCGGAGCGTCGGCGGACTTGGAAGCGGCGAGGGCGGCGAGGGCTTCGTCGCGGACGAGCGAACTTGTTGAAGACTCTGCGACTCGGGAAAAAAGTTCTATCTGGTCTCCGCCGATTGCGGCTAGTGCCTGAACGACTGCTACCATTTCCTTTTCCTGGAAGAGCACTCCGTTCACAGGTGCCGGGACACTTCCTGAACAAAGCGAAAGTATCTCGGAAAGTTTCGGAGCTGCGCTCGCAATCTTGAACGCCCCCGCGAGCGCCACGCCGCTCTCGATTTGCGCGGCGTCCTTGCTGGCGAGCAGCTTCGTGGCGGCATCGGCGACGAGCGG
>JAYSTZ010000094.1:0-2011 GCA_043719365.1 Verrucomicrobiaceae bacterium
CGTTGGACGCCGGAGATTCCAGCGGCGCGCGAATATGAGATTTTCCTGCACTTTCCGCCGAATCCGAATCGCGCCACGAACGCTCCCGTGACCATCGACATACTCGGCGCAGAGACACGCACGGTGAAAGTGAACGAGCAGGAAAAAAGCGGGCACATGTCGCTCGGCACGTTCCGTCTGCCGCAGGGAAAAGGGACCACGATCACGCTCTCGAACAAGGACACCGACGGGCACGTCATCGCGGACGGGGTGCAGCTTTTGGCGAAGTAGCGGAGGTCAGTGCGGAACCGGCAATGGTCCTTCGTAAAAGAATGATTCAATTTATACTTGCGCAGTGTACATTCACTTATATTCATCAACGCAATTCCTGGCTCGAATAGCGGACAGGACTTAAAAACAACCCATGCCAAGCACTCGAACCGGACCACCGGACGTTTGCTTGCGAATCATCAAAAAAACATGAAACCACGAAATCCCATCCGCCGAGCCGCTTTGGCCCGGACCATCATCCCGGCCAGCCTCCTCCTCGCCCTGAGCGCTTCGGCTTTTGCCGGGCCTGAGCCCGCATCCGAAACCAAACCCGAAAAGAAAACCGACCCGCCACTGCTGAGTTTTGCGGACGGGCGGGTGCAGTTCGATGTCGAGGCGCGGGCGCGCTTTGAGGTGCGGAATAATAACCGCGATTTCGATGATTCCATCAACGACGACAACGATGACTCGTGGCTGCTCACGCGCTTCCGGCTCGGCCTCGCGATCAAGCCCGTGCCTTGGCTGAAGCTCTACACACAAGGTCAGGATGTCCGGGAGATCGACTCGGATCGTCCGAACATTCCGGGCGTACGAGGGACGGAGGGTGGCGATGAGTTTGATCTGAGGCAGGGCTATGTGGAGTTCGCGAACTACAAGGCGTTTCCCGTCGGCGTGACGATCGGCAGGCAGCTGCTGAGCTATGGCGATCGACGGCTGCTGGCGGATTCGCAGTGGTCGAATTTTGGGCGGACCTTCGACGCGGCGAAGCTGCGCATTCAGACGACTCGCTTCTCGATCGATGCGTTTGTCGGACGCCCCGTGCAGATCAAGGAGCACGTCTTTAATGACAGCGACTCGGCGGACACGGTGGCCGGGCTATACGGCTCGTCGGATGTGCTGGGGTCGCAGGTCACAGACCTCTTCTACATCTATCGCGACAAGACGGATCTCCAGCCCGACCTCAGTCCGACAAACAAGATCGACGCGCGCGGTTCCTTCCTCGGAAATCCGCAGCGCGTGAGCACGCTCGGCACGCGCTGGAAATCGAAACCCGGTGCGCTGCGTGGCTGGGACTACGGACTCGAAACGGCGGTGCAGTGGGGCGAAGTTTGGGACGGAGATCGCGCGAAAACACCACGCCTCGATCAGCACGCCTGGGCGATCCATACGGAAGGTGGCTACACTTTCGAGCAAGCAGCGTGGCGGCCCCGGCTCGGGCTGGAATATAACTACGCGTCGGGCGATAAAGATCCGAAGGACGGCGAGTCGGAGTCTTTCCAAAACCTCTTCGCATCGAACCACGAAAAGTACGGCTACATCGACGAATTCAGTTGGCGCAACATGCACAACGCGCGTTTTCAGCTGTCGGCAAAGCCGACGAAAACCGTGGACGTGGAGCTGAGCTATCACGCCTTCTGGCTCGCGGAGACGACCGACTATTGGTATCGCTCGAACGGCTTCAGCACGCTGCGGACGAAGACCCCGGACGGGCGCGATGTGCGCACGATCGGCGCGCGCAATTTCGCCGGGCAGGAACTCGATTTCGTGGTGAAATGGAAGCCGCTAAAGTGGCTCAATATCGACGCAGGCTACAGTCACTTCTTTGCCGGCGACTATCTCCACGATACCGGCGCCAGCGCCGACGCGGACCTCGGCTACGTGCAGACGCAGATCCTTTTTTAAAAAGCCCCGCAACTGTTCAAAACGATGAATCTCAAATCACCAACCACTCTCCATCCGCGCCGCAATTTCGCGCGGAACC
>JAYSTZ010000931.1:0-2277 GCA_043719365.1 Verrucomicrobiaceae bacterium
AAACTCACGACGCTTTGGGTCGGCGTGGAGCACACGAATACGGCGAAGACGATTCTCAACTATGCAAACGTGAGCTACACCTCCATCCTCGCGGGCTACCAGCACGATACCTCCACGAGCGACCTCGGGGATGCCGCGAACGCGGATGCCGACATCGGCACCGTGCGCATCACCGGGACCTTCACCGCCAGCAACATCATCGCAGGCGTGCAGACGGGGACGGACTTGCTCTTTGGCACAGGGGACGACGCCTCGATTGTCGGCGGAGTGGATGTGCGGGCGAATAAATCTACTATCGCAAACATCGTCATCCGGGGGAGCGTCGTGGGAACCGCCGCGACGGGCGATCACTTCGGTATCGTGGCCGAAAAAATCACACGAGTAGAAATCGGGGGCGTAGTCCAAGCTCTCACCAGCGCGCTCAACAGCATTAACGTCCTGGACCTGACAATCAAAGAAGTAGTGTAGCGGGCTTTGAGCGAGCGACACTCTATCCGGCGATGTGAGGCTGCGGTGGATAAGACGAGGGGCAATTTAGGGTGTGAAAAAGTTCATATAATTACTAGAAAAACTGGCTCGTTTCTTGCATCGTTTTGATGCCACTCAGAAAAATTCTCTAAAACGGGTGTTGCAGGGCTGTTCGCTCTGTGGCAACTAACAAAACGTCATCGCGCAAAATTAACCGCAAAATAATACAATGATTCCAAAACGTCCCACAGAAAAATTCGTCCTCGAGCACAGTCCATCGCTCGACGACGTGATTCACACACGCCGCCAATTCTTGTCCCGCACGGGCATGGGATTTGGCGCTATGAGCCTTGCCGCGCTCTTCGGCATCAATCCTTTCGCAGAGGGCGCAGCCGCTCTCAATCCCGGCGGAGCGTCGTTGAATCCACTTCTGCCGAAGCAGCCGCACTTCCCGGCGAAGGCAAAGCACGTCATCCACATCTTCGCGTCGGGCGGTCCGACTCAGGTCGATACTTTCGACCCGAAGCCAGAGCTGACGAAATACGACAACAAGACGATTCCCGGTCACGACGGCCTCGCTTTCGGCTCGCCGTTCAAATTTCCAAAGTGCGGTAAATCCGGCCTCGAAATCTCGGAAGTTTTCCCGAAACTCGGTGAAGTCGCGGACGACATCGCCGTCATCCGCTCGCTGTGGACCGACGTTCCAGCACACGAAGTTGCGCAGCGTTTCATGAACACGGGTTCGCTCCAGCTTCCGAAGCCGTCCTTTGGCTCGTGGGCCGTTTACGGTCTCGGAACGGACAACCAGAATATGCCCGGCTTCATCACCATCGGTGGTCGCCCGGAATGGCGTCAGGCGTCCTTCCTGCCAGGCGTTTTCCAAGGTGTGAACGTGAACTACAGCCGCGGAATGAATCTGGATGACGTAATCCTGAACATTCGCAATCAATTCAGCCCGCAAGAGCGCCAGCGCCGCCAGCTCGACCTCGTGTCGAAGCTGAACGAAATGCACGCGAAAGAGCTTCAGAAAGACGCACAGCTCGAAGCCCGTATCGAGGCATTCGAAATGGCGTTCAAGATGCAGAGCGAAGCAACCGATGCTTTCGACGTTTCTAAAGAACCCGAAGCCATTCAGGAAATGTACGGCAAAACCGACATGGGCTCCAAGCTCCTCGTCGCACGCCGTCTCGTGGAACGCGGCGTCCGCTTCGTCCAAGTCGAGCACGGCGGCTGGGACATGCACGGCAACATCGAAGCCGGCCTGCCACGCACCGCAGGTTCGATTGACACGCCTGCTGCAGCGCTTATCAACGACCTTCGTCAGCGCGGTCTCCTCGACCAGACGCTCATCATCTGGGGCGGCGAATTCGGCCGCACCGTCACCAAAGACCGCAACGGCAATGACGCTGCGGGTCGCGACCACAACGGACGCGCGATGGTGGCATGGATGGCAGGCGGCGGCGTCAAAGGTGGACAAGCCTACGGCGCAACCGACGAATTCGGCTCGAAAGCCGTGGAGAACAAAGTTCACATCCATGACTTGCACGCCACGCAGCTCGCGCTCCTCGGCTTTGACCACGAGAAGCTCACCTACCGCTACAATGGCCGCGACTTCCGCCTCACCGATAACTACGGCAAGGTCGTGAAAGCGCTCGTCGGCTAAGCGAGTATCGCAACAAATTCAAAAACCGCCCGCTGGGAAACCAGCGGGCGGTTTTTTTGTTTCGGAGGGCGGCGGAATGACGAATGACGAATGACGAATTCGCAGGCGTGAGGCGACGCTTCCGCGCTTGCGGTTCGTCATTCGTC
>JAYSTZ010000932.1:0-2276 GCA_043719365.1 Verrucomicrobiaceae bacterium
CGAAAAGCTGATAGCACTTCTGGAGCACCGCCGCGCGGGTCGTTTGCACTCCCCAATACTGAAGCACCATGGTGAGACTGCTGGGGAAGCACAGGTCAAACCCGTTGAACGTGCCGAAAGTCTGCGCAGCAGACTCAGGATCCTTCCCCGGGATTGTTTTGAGTGTCTCGTTGCCGGCGTTTTGGTTTACGTAGGGAACTTGCAGCGACAACGTCGCCAGCGGGATGTAAACGGTGACAATCCAGCCAACCACATCCTGGCGCACCGACACCTCCACGTCGCTCGTTTTTAATTCGATTTTCTCATCCAGGCTTTCATCCCCCGTCCCCGCAGCCTCCTGCGCCTTGATGATTTTCCACGAGACCTTGCCGAGGAGCTTCGCCGTGGGGATGTCCACATCCAGAAACATCACGCGCACATCCTCCAATTTCAGCTTCTCTGCCGAGGACTTATACTTTGCCGTGACAAAAAACGGGCTGTTTTGAATCGCCTTCCTTGTAGGCTCGGGTTTGCCATCCGCGAAGCCGCCCTTTTTGTCCGTCTTGCCCATCGGCGAGCCATCCACCCCGATTTCCACGCCGCGCACCGGAATCCTTCCCATGCGAGTACCGACGCTCACCTCCACCCAGAATTTATCCTTGTTGGCCGCGTAGGGGCACGCCTCTTTCCCCGCTGCCGGACTACAGGTGCCAAACTTCTTTTGCCCATCCTCCGCCGAATCGGCGCTGTCGAACCAGCTTTTCACCCATGCGACAACGTCGCGGCCCAGTTCCTTGGAAGAGTCTAAAAAGCCCATAATTTAACGATTTGCGGAATGTTTCTGAAGTTCATTCCGTGCGCTCTTCCAGAATGCGTTGGCTCGCATGGATGCGGAGAGATCTTCGTCCTCATGAAGTTCCGTTGCCCAAGGGAGGTCGGGATTTTCCTGCCATCCCCACCCGAGCAATGCGCCTGTATCGAGATAAAGAATCAAATCGCGCTCGCATTCCAGCCCCACAAGGTGAGCCCGTGCGCATTCCTCCTCAATGATTTCACACAATTCCTCATCGGTCTTTTCTCCGACTGACTGGGGGAAACTCTTGCGCCAGTGTATGCAAACGCGGCCCAAAAATACGCCCCAATGGCCTGTCGCCAGCCTAGCCACCTGTTCCTTGCGTATCTTTAGCACGGCGGGTTACGAAGTGCGGCAATAATTCGCGGGATGCAGACCACGCGTTTGCCAAAGTGTGGAAGTAGAAGAACAAGGCGGTTCATATCGCTCAACGAGCCGCGTGGAAACTAACTTTAAATCCACTTTTGCCAAGGCATTTTTGCACCACCGGCCTTGAGGGTGAAGGCAGTCGTGGCCCATGCAGCCCTCGGCGTGCCCCGCTTTCAAGCGAAGCGGAGAGTGCCTCACACTTCGATCAGGTCTTTCTCCACTCGGAGATTGCCGATGATGAATTCCTGCCGTTCCTGCGTGTTTTTTCCCATGAAGAACGAGAGCAGTTCGTCGGAGCTGTAGAGGTGGTGGAGGTTGATTGGGTCGAGGCGGATCTTTTCGCCGATAAAGTCCTTGAACTCGCCAGCGGAAATTTCGCCGAGACCTTTGAAGCGCGTGATTTCGTGGCTGGCGCCGAGGGCGGTGACGGCGGCCTGTTTCTCCTGCTCGCTGTAGCAATATTTCGTGACCTTCTTATTGCGGACGCGGAAGAGCGGCGTTTGCAGGATGAAGAGGTGGTTGTTGCGGATGACGTCGGGGAAAAATTGCAGGAAGAACGAGAGCAGCAGCAGGCGGATGTGCATGCCGTCCACGTCGGCGTCGGTGGCGATGACGATCTTATTGTAGCGCAGCCCGTCGAGGCCGTCCTCGATGTTCAGCGCGGCCTGGAGAAGGTGGAACTCCTCGTTCTCGTAGATGACCTTCTTCGTGAGGCCATAAGTATTGAGCGGCTTGCCCTTCAGCGCGAAGACCGCCTGCGTTTGCACATCGCGCGTGGAGGTCAGCGAGCCCGCCGCCGAGTCGCCCTCGACGATAAAAAGCGTGCTCTCCTCGGCGCGTGGATTTTTGTCGCCGAGATGCAGGCGGCAATCGCGCAGTTTCTTGTTGTGCAGCGACGCCTTTTTCGCGCGCTCTTTCGCGATGTTTCGGATGCCCGCGAGCTCCTTCCGCTCGTGTTCGTTCTCCTCGATTTTCTTGCGGATGATCTCCGCCGTCTCGCGGTTTTTGTGCAGGTAAGTATCCAGCGCCTGCTGCATGAACTTGCCCACGAATTCCTTGATGGTCGGCCCCTTCG
>JAYSTZ010000933.1:0-2272 GCA_043719365.1 Verrucomicrobiaceae bacterium
CCTGACCCCATTTCCTGTGACCCCATTTCCTGTGACCCCATTTCCTGTGGGAAATGGGGTCAGTGTGCTAAAAGCAGTAATTGACACCCGGTAGAAAAGAGAAGAAAAGCGCCGCATGGCACGGGAATGGGGTCAGGCGATAAAAAAGAAATGAATACCACACAAATTGCCATCGTTATTCGATTCGGATGCTTCGCGCTACACGTCGCCGTCTCCTACTGCCTTTTCCCACCGACAAATGCCCAAGTCTATTTCTTTTTTATTGCCTGACCCCGTTTCCTGCGTTTCCTGCCCCCGTTTCCTAGTCACATTCGACCTCCCGGTGGGAACGAAGGCGCAACGCAAAGTGGCCCACGACTCCCGCGTATGGCTGATGGACGACGGCTATACGATGATCCAGTGGAGTGTGTACGCTCGCGCTCCTGCGTGACGTTTTCCCGGCAGGAAACGCACATCTCCCGCGTCCTGGCTCAACTACCCGAAGAGGGAAATGTGCGAGTGCTCTTTGTGACGCGAGCGCAATGGGAGCGGAGCTACGTTTTGCACGGTTCGCCCGCCAAAGTGCATCCGCCGGAGGACATGCCCGAGCAGTTTCTGCTTTGGTAACGAGGGGAGCGCTGGCTCCCAGTGGCGGTTCGTCAACGGTTTGGAGCCAGCGGTGTACCCCGGCCTTCTTGGACCGAAGGCAAAGCTCTGAGTGAGTCTGCGCGAATCACTCCTGCGGCTGCCCCCGTCAATTCCCGCCAGCGCGCTTCAATCATTCTGGCATAGCGCACTTGATTGAGGCCGTAGCAGCCGAGCGCGTAGCCGTCGTTCACCTCGACGAGCAGGGTCCGTCCTTCCCTCGTCACGCCGAAGTCCATGGCGTACGCAACGGGGCTGTCGGTGAAGCTCTCAATCGCCGCGTCCACTACGCTGAAGTCTGGATAAAGCCGGAAGTCGCCTTTGTAGTGGCGGCATCCGATGGCATCGCGATGAAGGATAAAGACGCGGTATTCGGAAACAAAATCGACGATTGCCGTGCAAAGAACTGGAAGTGATGCGGGCAGGTGTGCCGTTGCGATGAGATCGCGAAACCGTCGGGCGACGGTGCCATTGAAGAGCTTCGTGTCATGCGGGAGCGGCTTGAAGAAGACGGGGGCGGCGTTCGCATCGGCGAATCGATTTCGCACGTCGGCGATCGTCGATTGCCATGTCAAACGTCCGGCAAACTCGGCGACAGAATCTGGAATCGCCTGCAGAAAAGGAGCAGGGCAACCGAGTTTCGCGAGCGCTTTCAGCACCACAGGAATGCCTCCGGAAACGATCGTCTCTCGTGTGACCGGAAGCGCGTCGAACTCATCCCAGCGATACAGTTCCACTTCGTACCCAAACTCGCGGAACCCGAGATACGCTGTGAGGTAGTTGATGTTTGAGAACTGCTCGCCCTCGCGCTGAATGAATGCTTTCACCCGGCGACGAGTAGCGAGCCGACAAAGAATCGGCAATCCGCAGTACGTTGGGCGAACGTGGTCGCCGAATGTGCTCACGCTCACCAGCAGCGGGCGCGGGCAGCAATACCTCGCGTGGCCGGCTCTCGGCATCCCCATCGACGGACACGAAATCGGCCACGGTAGGGGAGTGAACGGACTCTCTTCGGCGAACTGCTTTGTGAAAGTGCGGCAGTGTCATTCCAAGCTCATCGCAGCGCTCGCAGCACGCTTAAAGAGCATCCCTGAAGGAGAAGGCACGATACTCGATAACACGTTCATCGTTTACCTGAGCGCCAGCGGCGAGGCGCATCACCCGAGACGCCGCGAGTGGCCCGTCGTGCTGCTCGGTGGACTGCGGGGGAAGCTGAAGCACGGAGATCGTTTCGTGCAACTCCGGACGTGCCGACAGAAAAAGCACCGCACGCTCTCGAATCTCTACCTGACGCTTCTGCAAGCGGTCGGCAAACCCCGTGACAAGTTCGGCGTCGCCGACTCGCGGTTGCGGGACATCGATCAAAGTTGGTTGGTCGCCGAGTTGCACGTATAGGAACTCCACGATGAAATAAATCCGCCTTGCCATGCTGCTCGCCATTTCGCTCGCCTTTCCAGCCGGAGCGGATACGCGCTTCGATGAGTTTACTAAAAAGAACGCCACACCTGCCGAGCCGGTGCGGGTGCTCTCTGCGGGATTGATCGGCGGCGCGGGGACGGAATGGCTTGAGGGCGGCGGGTTTCAGGCGGATGGCACGATCGTACTCGTGGGCGTGACGCTAGGGCCAGAGGTGTATTGCAGGAAGGCG
>JAYSTZ010000934.1:0-13395 GCA_043719365.1 Verrucomicrobiaceae bacterium
CCGCGAAGCGGCACTTCAATTGATTGGTCGCTTCGCGGGAGTCGTAAAGCCGCGAAGGGACTCGCGGGCTACTATGCTTCGCGGGAGTCGTAGAGCCGCGAAGGGACTCGCGGGCTACTATGCTTCGCTGCGCTCGCCTTTCACTCCACCCGCTTCGCCATCGCCTGCGCTTGCAGCGCCAGCTCGGCGGCGAGGAAGGCGTGGTGCTGGGTCATGGCGTTTTCGGTGCGGTGGAGGCTGTCGAGGATGAGCTGGCCGAAGTAGGGGAAGCCGACTTCGCCGTGGCAGCGTATGTGGTGTTCGCCGGTGTCATCGACGAGGAAGAGGTGGTCGCCTTCGGCCTCGGCGCCGAGGTTGAGGTATTTGCGGACTTCGATGTAGCCCTTGGTGCCGAGGATGAAGGTGCGGCCGTCGCCCCATGTGCGGAGGCCTTGCGGGTTCAGCCAATCGACGCGGACGTAGTTGGTGGCTCCGTTGTCGGCGAGGAGGTTGCATTCGCCCCAATCCTCGAACTCGGGGAATTGTTTGTGGTGGTAGTTGGCGACGGCGGCGTGGGTGATGGTGGCGCTTTCGGCTCCGGTGTAGGTGAGGAATTGCTCGAACTGGTGGCTGCCGATGTCGGTGAGGATGCCGCCGCATTTTTCGCGGCTCCAGAACCACGCGGGGCGGGTGCCGGGGTTGCTGCGGTGGGGGCCCATGCCCATGACTTGGACGACGCGTCCGATGGCTCCCTGGTCGATGAGTTGTCCGGCGCGGACGCTGGCTTCGACGTGGAGGCGCTCGGAGTAATAGACCATGTATTTGCGCCCGGTCTCGGCGACGACGCGGCGGGCTTCGGCGAGTTGTTCGAGGGTGGTGAATGGGGTTTTGTCGGTGAAGTAGTCTTTTCCCGCGGCCATGACGCGGCAGCCGAGCGGCCCGCGGTCGGACGGGATGGCGGCGGCGGTGACGAGATGGATGTCCTTTTTGTCGAGCAGTTCGTCGAGGGATGCGACGGGCCGGGCGGCGGGGTGTTTCTCGATGAACTTGGCGACGCGGGCCGGGTCGGTGTCCCAGACATAGCGGCACTCGCCACCGGCTTCGACGAGGCCTTGTGTCTGGCCGTAGATGTGGCCGTGGTCGAGCGCGGCGGCGGCGAAGACGAATTCGCCGGGCGCGACGACCGGGGCCGGTTTGCCCACGGGGGCGTAGTTCATTCCGTCAGATTTTTGATGTGCCATACGGGAGGCGTTAGCGGACGCGGCGTGGAATGACAATGACGAGTCTAATCAAGTCCCCGGCAGCGCGATGCCTTTCACCTTTCGGTAAAGGCCGACGGCGTAGCTGTCGGTCATGCCGCTGACGAAATCGAGCAGGCGCATGAGCCGCTCGTAGGCGCTCGATTCCTTTGCGGCGGCGACGCATTCGGTGGGGAGCTGGCTGGCGAGTTTCACGCTGCGCTTTGATGCGCCGTCCCGCTTTTCCGCGATGTCGTTGAGCGAGCTGGCGAAAATGTCGAGCAGCCCGCCGAGTACTTCGTAGCCGGCGATCTCGATCTGCACGCCGCGCTCCGTGGCGTAAATCGTCTTGCGGCTCACGTCCTGAATCTCGCCCATCGCCGCGGATGCAGGGATGGCGTCGATGAGCGGGGTGTCGAACTTTCCATCGAGGATCGCGGCTTCCTCATCGAGGAACAGCGCCGAGCATTGCGCAAGGCACGCGCCGATGGCCATCGCGCGGAGCATCTCCACGGCTGCTTTGCGCGAGGACATCCCGCGCAGGTCGCGTGGATGTTTGTCCGGCGGGATGACGGCGAGGAACGCATCGCGCACATCCTCAAACCGCAAGTGCCCCAGCCGGAAGCCGTCCTCGAAATCCACGAGCCGGTAGCAAATGTCATCCGCCGCCTCGACGAGGAAAACAAGCGGATGCCGCGCCCAACATTCCGGCGCGCGCTGGATGAGCTCGCAGCGCTCGGCGATGGCGGAGAAATGTTCGCGCTCGGTCTGGAAGTAGCCGAATTTTTTCAAGCTCGCGCCCTTGTGCGGCACTGCGCTGACGAGGGATGCGTGCGGGTATTTCGTGAACGCGCCGAGGGTGGCGTAGGTGAGCTGGAGCCCGCCGGGATTGTCCGGCATCTGGAGGCGTGTGAGAATGCGGAAGCCTTGCGCATTACCCTCGTAGCGCTCGATGTCTGCGACCTCCGCCGCCGAGAGCCCGCGCCGCGCGCCGCGTGCGTGGGGGCTGTCGCTTTTGAACCAGTTCTGAATCGCGTCCTCGCCGCTGTGGCCGAACGGCGGATTCCCCAAATCGTGCCCGAGCGCCGCAGCGTGGACGATTTCGCCGAAGTCCGACGGGTCGAGCCCTTCATTCCCCAGCCGATGCCGCGCGCACAGAACCGCGCCGACGCGCGAGCCGAGGCTGCGCCCGACGCTCGCGACTTCCAGCGAATGCGTGAGCCGCGTGCGTGCGAAATCGTTTTCCGCGAGCGGAAAGACCTGCGTCTTATCCTGCAAGCGCCGGAACGCGCTGGAGAAGATGATGCGATCGCTGTCGCGTTGAAAATCGGAGCGTGCAGCCTCACGACGCCCAGGCTTTGTCCGCCCGAGCCGGTCTGCGCAGAGCAAAGAATACCAGTTCACGCGCAGCGGTGTGCCGGAGTCCGGGGCAGAAGGGAATATGGAAATGTGAATCGCCAAGGTTCCTCGCAGCGTAGAATAAGACGCATGTACATCACGGGTCTCGGCACAGCAGTGCCGCCACAGAAGTTTAGCCAGGCGGAATGCTGGGATGCGATTCGCGCCGCGCCGCAGTATCCGGCGCTCAATTCGCGCAGTCAGGCGATCCTGCGCAAGGTGCTCTCGTCCAGCAATGGCATCGAGACACGGCACCTTGCGCTCGACCCGATTGCTGAGGCTTTCGACTTCACGCCCGACGCCATGCACGCCCGATTCAAGCGCGTCGCACCGCAACTCGGCGAAGAAGCTGCACGCCGCGCGCTCGAAGAATCGGGGAGAAAAGCGGACGACATCGGCGCGCTCGTCGTCGCGACTTGCACGGGCTATTTGTGCCCCGGCCTTTCCAGTTACATCGGCGAACGGCTCGGGCTTTCGCGGCGCGCTCAATTGCTCGATCTCGTAGGGCTCGGCTGCGGCGCTGCGGTGCCCACACTGCGCACGGCTGTGGCGTTACTCGGCGAAACGCAGCACGTTCTCGCGGTATGCGTAGAAGTGTGTTCGGCGGCCGTATTCCTCGATGATGATCCCGGCGTGCTCATCAGCGCGTGCCTCTTCAGCGATGGTGCCGCGGCGGCGGTCTGCTCGCAGCGCCCGCAGCCCGGCGTCCGCGAACTCCGGATGGTCCGCGCGGAATCCCTGCACGCACCGGAAGCACGGGAGAAACTCCGCTTCGACAACGTCGGCGGATTGCTACGCAACATTCTCGCGCCCGATGTGCCAGCACTCTCCGCGCGATACGCAGCCGACGTCCTCGCCCTCGCGGAGGTGCAGCCCGGCGAGATTTCCGAATGGCTGCTTCATTCCGGCGGGCGCGACGTGCTGCGCGAAATCGGCGCGCGAATCGGCCTCGATGAGAACGCCCTACGCCACACGACCGACATCCTGCGCACGCACGGCAACATGAGCAGCCCGAGCTGTCTCTTCGCCCTACGCCGCGCACTGGACGAAAATGCGCCCGGCGGCAAATGGTGGCTCGCTTCGTTCGGCGCCGGCTTCAGCAGCCACGGCGCATTGTTGGATGTGAAATGAAAGTGCGCCGCCTCACGCCCGAACTGCTCGACGAGCTCCCGCCGGATTCGTCCGCAGCCCGAGCGTCACGCCGGGACTTGCGAGCGCTGAATGCCATCATGGGCCATCGACGAGCGTGGACGCGCTGGCTCCGTGAGGAAGCGCAGCCGCGCGCAATCGCCGAACTCGGCACGGGAGACGGCGCGGCATTCGCAGAGCAATTGCTCGCGGCATTTCCGCAGGGCAACGGCGGCTCCGTTTTCCTAGTGGACCGCGAGCCGTGCGTATCGGCAGCGACACTGGATGAATTGCAGCGTGCGGGCTGGGTCGTGCGGGTGGAAAAGGCGGACGTTTTCGACTGGCTGGGCAGCGCCCCCAACCTCGATGTGATTTGCGCGAATCTCTTCCTCCATCATTTTGAGGATGCTCCGCTCGCCCGCCTGCTCGCCGCCGCCGCGAAGCGCACTTCGACCTTCGCCGCGCTGGAGCCGCGCCGTGGATGGATGAGCCTCGCAGGCGTCGCCGCGCTACCGCTCATAGACGCACATCCTGTGACACGACACGACGCCCGCGTGAGCGTGGAAGCTGGCTTTTGCGGACAGGAACTCAGCTCGCTCTGGCCGCGCGATGGCTGGCACTGCGAAGAGCGGCGGGCGTTTCCATTCAGTCATTGGTTCTGCGCACAGAGGAAATGAAAGCCCTCACCATCATCGGCGGCGGGCTGTCCGGGCTCGTGCTCGGTATCGGGCTGCGGCAGCGCGGCGTGCCCGTGCGAATCATCGAAGCCGGAAACTATCCGCGCCACAAAGTGTGCGGCGAATTCCTCAGCGGAAAAGGGAGGGAAGTTTTTTCCACGCTCGGCATCGAGCAGCGGCTCACGGGATCTCGTGAAGCCACGGACGTCACATTCTCGCTCGGCGCATCCACCACGGCAACTCGCGCACTCCCCTCCCCTGCGCTCTGTATCTCGCGCTGGAGGATGGACGCCGCCCTCGCCGAAATGTTCACGGAATTGGGCGGCGAACTTTTCACCGGACGACGCGAAACCTCGCTCACCGGCGAAGGAATCGTGCGCGCAACAGGCCGCCGTCCGCAGACGGAAGAAGGCGGCTGGCGGCTGTTCGGCCTCAAGGCCCACGCGCATGGAATCAACCTCAGCGCCGGATTGGAGATGCACTTCACCCCGCGCGGCTACATCGGACTTTGCGCAGTGGAAGACGGTCGCACGAATGTCTGCGGACTCTTCCGCAGCCGCAGCCCCGTGCCGCAACTCGCCCGTGATTGGCGCAAATGGCTCGGGGGCGAACCCGGCTCCGCGCTTCACTCACGCATTGCGAACGCACGCTGGGACGACGCTTCTTTTTCCTCGGTCGCTGCATTGGGGCTCGCACCCCGCACTCCGCAGCTCGATGGAGAACTGAGCATCGGCGATGCAGTGACGATGATTCCACCGGTCACCGGAAATGGAATGTCGATGGCCTGCGAGTCCGCCGCCGCAGCCATCGAACCACTCGCTCAATGGTCTGCCGGACACATCGCGTGGGACGGCGCGCGACCCGGCTTTACGCAGCGACTCAATGCCGAGTTCTCCGCGCGGCTCCGCACCGCATCGGTGCTCCAACGCGCAATCGTGCAACCCGCAGCCCGCTGGCTGTTATTCCAAGGCGTGCGACTCGTCCCGGCGCTGCAAAGCCAGCTCTTCCGGCTGACCCGTTAGCCCTGCGCTGCCTTGATTTCCTCAAGCTCCGCCCAGCGTGCGTAAAGGCGGGCGACGGTCGCCTGCTGTTTCCCCAGCTTCCGCTCCTGCTCCGGGAACTCGCGCGAGCGAGTGACGAAGAATTGCGGGTCGGCGAGGAGCGCGGTGGTCGCGGCGACTTCCGCTTCAGCTTGATGGATCTCGTCTTCGATCGTTTCGAGTTCCTTCTGCTCTTTGTAGGTCAGCTTGCGACCACGCGGTTTTGGCGCGACGGGGGCGACGACCTTCTGCACTGGCACCGGCGCAGGCGCAGCGAGACGGGCAGCTTTCTTCTCCAGATAGTAGTCGTAATCGCCCGGCGTGAACTCGATGACGCCACCTTCTTCAATGCTCAGAATGTGCGTGCAGACGCGGTTCAGGAACCAGCGATCATGACTGACTACGAGCGCGCATCCCGTGAATTGAGCGAGGCTCTCCTCCACGAGTTGCAGCGTCGAAAGGTCGAGGTCGTTCGTCGGCTCGTCGAGAATGAGCAGGTTGCCGCCGCGCAACAGGACTTTTCCGAGCGTGAGCCGGGAGCGCTCTCCGCCGCTGAGGTTGCCGACTTTGCTGTTGATCGCTTCGTCGGTGAAAAGGAACCGCCGCAGGTAAGTGCGCACATGAATCTTCTCCTCACCAAGCACCACCCAATCCGCAGTGCCCGCAATCGCCGTGAGGACGGTATCCTCGTCGTTCACGACGGCGCGATTTTGGTCCACGTAATTGATGATCGTGCGCTGGCCCACGGTGACTTTCCCCCATGTCGGCTCCAGCTCGCCCATGATGACGCGGAGGAGCGTCGTCTTCCCCATGCCGTTGCGCCCGACGATGCCGATGCGCGACCCCGGCGGCATCTCGAAGTTCAGCCGGTCGAAAAGGACGCGGTCGCCGAGTTTCACACCCACGTCCTTGAGGTCCAAGATCGTGTTGCCGAGCTTCGGCGGCGGCGGGATGATCATGTCCATCTGGTCATCACGCATGGGCCCCGCCTCGGCAGCCATCTCGTGATAGCGCGCGATACGGTCCACGCTCTTCGTGCGGCGGGCGCTCGGGCCTTTGCGCACCCATTCCAGCTCGCGGGCCAGGTATTTCTGGCGCTCGTGCTCGCTGCTTTCTTCACCGGCTTCGCGCTCCGCTTTGGTGGAGAGATACTTCGTGTAGTTGCCGGGGTACGAATAGAAGGTGCCGCCCTTTAGTTCGACGATTCGGGTGGTCACGCGATCGAGGAAAAAGCGATCGTGGGTGACGAAGAGGCACGTCCCTTTATACGTGCGCAGAAAGCCTTCGAGCCACTCGACGCTGTTCGTGTCGAGATGGTTGGTGGGCTCGTCGAGGATGAGCAAATCCGGCTGACCAATGAGCGCGCGGCACAGCGCGACGCGGCGCTTCTCACCACCGCTGAGATTGGCGGCATTCCGCTCGATGTCCGGCGCGTGGAGATTCGTCACGAGCGAGCGGAGGCGCGAGTCGAGGTTCCATCCGTCGTGCTGTTCGATCTCGTCCAGCAGCTCCGACGCACGATGATCCTCGGCAGGCGTCGCTTCGTAATCCGCGATCATCTTCAAAACATGCGAGGCACCCGAGAGGATGTTCTGCTCCACGCTCGCGGAATCATCGAGCCCAAAGGTCTGCGGCAGATAGCCCACCAGCGCATTGCGCCGCCGTGTGACCTCCCCGCCATCGGGCTCCAGATCACCGGCGGTGATGCGGAGAAATGTGGATTTTCCACAGCCGTTGCGGCCCACAACGCCGACGCGTTCTCCCTCGTGGAGTGCTAAAGTCGATGAGTTTAAAAGAGTGGTGACGCCATAACGGACGATGAGTCCATTGGCCGAAAATACAGGTAATGCCATTAAGAAAGGGAGTATTACTGAATCACATCGTTCCGCCCATCGGGAAATTCATAACTCTGCGACACTTACCATTCCACGCCCGGATTGTTCCGTGCAGAGGTTCCCAAATCCAAACTTGTGGTGCAAGTGAGACGCAGCCGATTTCCGGGCCATTTGTGTTTCGTTGTTTGGAAGAGATTCGACTCGGACATGGTGCCGATGACGCTTTCGCTCCACGCGGTGCGGCGTGCAGTCGCGCGGGAATGATGGAGAATGGAAAGATCGCGCAAGTCTCGCTGGCAATTTTCCGCGGTGTCGATTACCTCCGCTGGATGAGCAAACAGGTCATTCCGGTCACCGTCCGCGCAATCATGCCGTATAACAGCGGGCGCGCGGTCTTTATCGGCACCGAACAGAAAGTCTTCATCATCTATGTGGATGAAGGCGTCGGAGCGGCGATTGCCATGTTCATTAACAAGACCCCAAAAGAGCGCCCGCTCACGCATGATTTGATGGGGCATCTAATGACAGCGCTCGGCGCGAAGGTGGAGCGCGTGATCATCAACGACATGAAGAGCGAGACGTATTTCGCACGCCTCATCATCAGCGCCGAGAACGAGCTTCATGCGCGGAAGATTATCGAGTTGGACGGTCGCCCGAGCGACAGCATCGCCCTGGCGATCCAGCAATGCGCGCCGATTTACGTGGCGAGTGAAGTGTGGGACGAAGTGGAGGATCGCACGGATATTCTACGCAAGATGGAGGAGCAGGGCGGAGCGGAAGCGTAGGGCGAACTCAACTCGATTGCGTTTTGTCATTCGTCATTCCCCGGACACGCGCTCTCCCTCAGCCTTCCCACACAAATTCCACAGGCATCGCGATGTCGGGATGCACGCTCTGGTGGACGGGGCAACTCAGGGCGGCGCGCTCCAGCGCTTCGCGATGCGGATGGTCCTTGGCGAGAGGCACGCGAATTTCAACATCGAGCTTCCCAATCCGCCGGACGGGTGCGGTGATCATTTCCTTTCGCACCCGAATAGCCATGCCGCGCAGGTCGATGGAATGACGTTCGGCGAAGATCCCCATGATTGTCGCCATGCAGGAACCGAGCGCAGCGGCAACGAGGTCGGTGGGCGAGAAGCTTTCGCCTTTGCCCTGATTGTCCACGGGCGGGTCGGTGATGAGCGATGTTCCGCTCGGGCCATGGATTGCCAGGCAGCGAAGGCCGCCTTCATAGACGGTATTGATTTCGACAAAGTGATTCGACATGCCGCCTGTTTATGCGACGGCTACCACTCAGCGCGAGCGGAGAGTTTGATGTATGGCGAGGTCTCATCCGTGGAGAATTCGCGGTCTTTCTGAACGTAGTCCCACTCGCGATCGAGGCTCAGACCCGCGCCCGCTTCCACCGTCCATGGGCCGCGCCGCCACGAAGCTCCGACACCGGCCCGGATATCCTGGAAGCTCACCGCCGCGCCGCTCAAGCTGGATCCTTTGCGCTCGTCGGTATGGTATGTGCCCGTCGCCCATTCGCCGCCGAGCCACACGTTGAGGTCCTCATTTACCGACCACGTCAGGCGCGGCTCCGGCGGGATCGCGGTAAGCGTGACTTTGTCCGTGATTCTCCAAATAAAGCCAGGGCCGCCGATAATCGGATATTTGCTCAGCGGATCGACTCTGGCGAAAAGTGCGAGGGTGAAGTTGTCCGCCACCGGAATCCCCACGCCGAAAAGAACCGGGCAATTGAACGAGTTGGAACGGATGTCGTTTTCAAAATATACGCCCGGCTTTGCCTCGATGAGCACGCCCACCTGTTTGCCCACGCGATATTCAAGGGCGACGACGCCCGCGATCCGCTGGAGTCTGTCCGGAAGCGCCGAACCACTGTTGTGATCGAACTCATGACGCTGATGGTCCACTCCCAGACGAATCTGCCATTTCCCGCCGCTGCCCGATAATAGGCTGATGCCCGGCAAAGCCTGCACGGTGCTGAGCCGCACGCGAGCACTCCACAGGGAACCGCTTCCCGCGTTGTCACTGTAGTCGGCCTTACCGACGAACGTGGCATCGGATTCCAACACGAACCTGCGGGCCTCGGGCCGAATGAGTTCGACGGTGGATTTTTGCTCACCGGCGTGAGCGGCAACCGAAACTAGAAGAAGAGTGAGGTATTTCATATTAAGGATTCGGTATCAGGCCCGATGTTGGATGGACAGAAACGAATCGCGACACCTGCAAGACGCATCAATCGCGTGCAGATGGTCCGATTTCTCCAAGAAAACAACGTGAGGCAGATTAGCTACACGCTGCTGCGAAAAGTGATCGCAGCACACCACTACTCACATTTCTGAAATGAACAAAACCGCAACAACTTGGCGCATTATTGACTCTGGAATCATCGCAATCCTCCGGTCTCCGAGCGGCGCAAAACTCCTGGATGCAGCAAAAGCAATCGTCGCCGGTGGCATCTCGGCTGTCGAAGTGACGATGACTACACCCGGCGCGCTCAATATCATCCGCGACACAAAGCGTGCGCTGGGAGACAGCGTCTGCATGGGCGTCGGGAGCGTGCTCGATTCCGAGACCGCCCGTTCGGCGCTGCTCGCAGGCGCGGAATACATCGTCACCCCGGTCGTCCTGCCTTCCGTCATCGAACTGGGTCACCGCTACGGCGTGCCGGTAATCATCGGGGCGATGACGCCGACGGAGGCCTTCACTGCACAGGAATTGGGGGCGGATTTCATCAAGCTCTTCCCGGCGGACACGCTTGGGCCGGGCTACGTGAAGTCGCTCCTCGCTCCCCTGCCCGCGCTTCAGATTATCCCGACGGGCGGAGTGACTCCGGAGAATATCGGCGACTACATCAAGGCAGGAAGCGTCGCAGTCGGCGCAGGATCAGCGTTGGTAAATCAGGACTTACTCGACAACGGCGACTTCTCAAAAATCACCAAGCTCGCCGCCAAGTATGTCTCGGCCCTGAAAAAGGCTCGCGGACTTTTGCCGCCACCGTCTGCGTAGTCGCCCCCCTCATCCGGGACTCACCGCTTCGCGAGCTTCGCAAAGCGGTACGCGCCAATCCCGATGAAAATAATGTTCGGCACCCAGACGAGGAATGCCGGGTGAAAATTCGCACGGGCGCGCATCATGTCTGCGGCGACGAGAAGGAGGAAATAGAGCATCGCGATCCCGAGGCTGATTGCAAAACCGACGGACGTTTCCTTTCGCTGGGCCGTAATGCCGAGAGGCACGGCGAGCAGCGCAAACGCGATCGTGGCGAGCGCGAGTGAGAGCCGTTTATTGAGCTCCACGCTGGCTTCGGGCTTGGTATTATCGAGGAGTTCAGCGATGGCCAGCATTCCGATACCGCCCGTCTTTTTCTTCCGTTCGTATAGTTCCTTGAGAGAAACAAACACCTGGCCTTGTTCGGCCACAATGCCGCTCTTGATGCCCCGGCGGTCCCATTTGTTATCCGCGTCCGGGTTCTCCACGATTTGCTCGTAGCGAAGATCCTCATATGTGAGCACGAGTTGCTTTTGTGACTCACCGTCCTTTGTAAGAATCGGCTTCAGCTCCAGCATTCCTTTCCCAGCCACGGTCACCGTCTTTAGATTGCCCGCATCGTCGTGGACGTAAACGAGCATGTTCTCGATGTTCTTCCCCTCATTCTTCTCCACGTAAATCTTCTGGCCGGGGAAAACGTCGATGACCTTATCATTCCCGAACATCGCGAGCGGATTGTTCGTCGCGAGCTCGTAGAGGGAGTTTTTCATGTTCGCTTGTGAGCGCGGAGCGACTTCGAGATTGATGTAGGCGCAGATGCAGGCGAAGAAAATCGCGATGATTGCGACCGGAACGCACAGCCGTGGAATACTGATGCCGCTTGAGCGGAGTGCTGTGATTTCGTTCTCCGCCGACATACGCCCGAAGACGAGCAAAACCGCTGTGAGAAAGCCCCACGGAATCGTAAATGTCAGAGAGAACGGCACTACGTATGCGATGATCGTGAAGATGAGGCTCGGGGGCGGACTGCTGAACTGATCGAACAGCTTCTTGAACACATTCCCCAGCACGAGCACCACCGTCAGCACTGTGATCGCGAACAACGCGGTCACGAGCAACTGCCGGAAAAGATAGCGGTCTATAATCTTCATCAGCCGAGTTGGGAGGCTACTTGCTGCTGAACTTCGGCGACCTGATCCAGCCGCAGTTCAGGATCGGGGATTACAAATACTTCTCCCGTCTTCGCATGCTCGTAGATGCGAGTGAGGGCACCGGCCTCGTTGCGCTTCACCTCACGCTCCTTGAGGATGCGTTTACGCTCCAGCATGAGGGCCAGAATGTAGCGGGCGTTGGCGAGTTCCGGCTCATTTTCCTCCATGTATTTACGCAGAAGATCCTCGGCGGTCTGCTTGCTCACCGTCTCCACGACGATTGCGGCGGGCTCATACTTCGAGCGCCAGAAAGAGAACGGCTGCACGTTCTCATTCCGTGCCTTGAAAGCCTCTTCGCAGACATCCTCACGCCGAAACTCCGCCTTTTCATAATACAGCAGCGTATAAAAATACTCGCCCTCCTCGAATTGGCGGCCCGTAGCAGCGCACACGTGGGAACGCCCTTGGATGGTCCAGTCGGTGTTCATGATCTAAAAAACAGTCTTGGGATGTCCCGGTTCGTCGAGCGGAGATAAAGGAGATAGCAGCCGATGAGTAAAATGAACGCGCCCGGCATCCACGCCGCCACCCACGGCGCGACATGATTCCCTTCCCCGAGGCTGATAAAGTAAAATGACAGCATCAAAAACACGAAGAAAAGCGCGATGCTCCCCGCCACCGCAGAAAGCACCGCACGGCGCGAATACACAATCCCCAGCGGCGCCGCGATGAAGATGACCACGAGACACGACAAAGGCAGAGCCCACCGATAGTGCCACTGCGTACGGAATGACGCCAGAAGGACGGCAGGGAAATCCGAATTGAGCGACATGTAGCTTTCCAACTCCGGCACGGAAAGCTGGTCCGCCCGCATCGTGGAACTCGCAAGCCGTTGCGGCGTCTCGCCCCATCCCGTGATGCTCTCGGAGGATTTCACGGCATCCTTCGACGACCAGTCGCGGATGCTCCCCTCCACGATATCCCCATTGCTGTCAAAACTCACCATCCGCCCGTAATTCAGCACCCATTCGCGTTTCCGGGGGTCAAATGTCGCCCGTCCGGCATACCAGCGGGTGCGCGGTTTCCCTTCGGCATCAAGCTGCGTGATGTGTACATCGTCGAGGGAATTGTCCGCCGGTCGCAGCCGCCGCGCATACCACAGGCGGTTCGTGCGTCGATCCTTCACGAGAAGCGCGGTCGTCACGCCCACCTGGTCCGCCTTTTTATCCCCCTTCTTGATGCGCTCCAAATCCGCCCGGCCAACCGCTTCCGCATGCGGTGCCAGTTGGAAGTTCAGCCACACACAAAGCCCCGACGCGAGGAACCCGCAGATAAAAAGCGGAGCCAGAAGACGCAGAACGCTGCGCCCCGCCGTGAGCATCGAGATAATCTCGTTGGAGCGGGACATCTTGCTGAGACTGAAGAGCAGTCCGAGCAACAGCCCGAGCGGAATCGACAGCAGGAGAAAGTGCGGCATCTGCCGCATGTAAAACCCTCCCACGACAGACAGCGACGCCTTCGCCTTGATGAAGTCCTCCGCGTTGTCGAATAAGTCCGCGATCACGAGCAGCCCGATGAAGGCCGCCACACAGAGCAAAAAGGGTTCGATGAAATTCCGCAGAACGTAGCGGTCGAGAATACGCATTTTCTCCGCTTGGTATCGCGTTTCCATGAGGGGGACATCAAGCAGGAGTTTGCTAAATTAACGCTTCAACATGTTCGGGGAACCCCGGTGCCCGAGGCGAAAAATCCCGCCGGGGCTGGAATATCCCAGCCCGGCACGCTCCATTGGTAGAAAAACGAAATCCCTCGGGCAATTCTCGCTCCCGGCGCTATTCAGAAAGAGTCGCACGCAAAAAATGCGGGCGCACTTCTTCCATCACCGATCCATGAAACCACTCATCGCCATCCTCAGCCTGCTCGCCGCGAGTTCGTTCGCTGCGGAGAAACCG
>JAYSTZ010000935.1:0-2270 GCA_043719365.1 Verrucomicrobiaceae bacterium
GAACACCGACGCCCACAATCTCTCCCACCACGTCGGCCGCGAAGACAAACTCAAGGAGCTGATGAACCTCGAACTCGCGCAGTTTCAGCAACTCGCCGCTTTCCTCAAACGCCTGCAAACCTCGCCGGAAGGCGACGCCAACCTGCTCGACCGCACGCAAATCCTCTATGGGAGCAACCTTGGCAACGGCAACAACCACGACAACCACAACCTCCCGGTGCTCCTCGCGGGCGGCGGTTTCAAACACGGCCAGCACCTCGCCTTTGACAAAGCGAACAACTATCCGCTCTCGAATCTCTACGTCTCCATGCTGCAACGCCTCGGCCTCGAAGCGGGAAAATTCGCGACCAGCACGGGCACGATGCGCGGGTTGGAGATGGCGTGATTTACTTGTCGCAGATGCTCTCGGCCCCCCTCCCGTCGGGCCTCCGCGTGAATTTAGTCCAACGGGGATTGCGGCACTTTTAAACACGTCCAAGCATAGCCTCATGTTCCATCGCATTCGATCCTTGGGACCAGTGCTGCTCGCACTCCTGCTCTCTGGCCGCATCTGTTGCGCTGTCGAAACGACCACGCTTCGCGGCAATGGGCGCATCGTCTTCATCGGCGACAGCATCACCGGTCAGGGTGGAGGCTGGGTGGGCGCGGGGTTCGTTTTCAGGATGCGCGAGGCGCTGAGCGCGGTGGACCGCGAGGGGCAGCACGATCTCGTGCCGCTCGGGGGCAGTGGCATGGGCGTGGGATCATGGCTGGACCTGGTGAAGGATGAGGCAAAGCAGAAGCACGATCTCGATGTGAAAGGCGTGGAAGTCGCCGCCTCGCTCTCGCAGCCCGCCGAGGTGATGGTCGTGATGCTCGGCATGAATGACGTGCTCGCGCCCTACGTGAGCGACACGGATACAGCCCTCGACCAATGGATTGCGAATTACCGCGAGCTAGTCGGGATTTTGGCTGCGCGGCTGCAGCCCAGGGTCATCGCGCTCGCCACAATCACGCCACAGACGGAGGATGCCGCAACGCCGATGAACCGGGTTCTGGCTCGGATGAACCAGCGCATCATGGCCCTCGCCGCCGACTTGAAGGCGAGAGTGCTGCCGACGAATGCGATCTACTGGGAGGTGCTCGCTGAAGGGCGCAAAACCCAAGCCGACTTCCGTCTCGCGGGAGATCGCATTCACCCCACACCAGTCGGCCATGTGACCGTGGCGATGGCGATGTTGCAGGGCCTCGGCGAGAATCAGGCCTCCGCATGGCTGCGTGAGGAACGACTGGCGAAAGCACTCGCCGGTCTCCTGCCAACCCCACCGCCGGCGGCACCGCCCGCGTGGCTGGTAGCCAGTGGTCTGGTGCTGCCTGCCTGGGATCACGCACCCGCTGATGCGGACCTCGCGCCCAACCCCATCGATCTCGCGATCGAACGCGGGGAGGATTTCACCAAAGCTGCGGGCAAAGTCGGCGGCCCGCCGCTGGCCTGGAGTCCGTTTCAATCGAGCATCAACCTTACAGACGGAGCCAATCCCGGAAGCGTGGATTTTGCCGCCATCACTTACTTCCAAAACTTTGAAGCCGGCTATGGCGCACGATGGATCCATTCTGCCACCGACCGCCGCCTCAGGCTCGACCTGAAAACTTCCGGCGTCGGGACCGCGATCCATCTCACCGTGTGGCTCAATGGCCAACGTCTATATTCCGACCTCCTCGCCAATGAACCGAATCGACAGATGTCCCGGGAAGTCGCGCTGCGCGCCGGTTGGAACGTCCTCGTCTTCAAAAGTTGCCACCGCACTTGGCAGTGGCAGCAAGCGCTCACCCTGACGGAACTCGATGGCTCTACGCCACCAGGCTTGCAGTATCGTGCCGGTGCTCAGAGCCCGGACCTCACGCTCGCTCGCGATAAGAACTGGCTCGTCATCCAAGGCCCGCATCTTCCAAAGGGCGAAATCCGCATCAACTATCTCGAGGCTTATTGCCGCACGGGCTCCACCATCGCCGACTGGCATGACACGACCATCGGCCACACGACGGAACTCGTCTCGCTCAGCGATGATAAGAAAACGATGAAGCTGCGCTGCACGGTGAAAGACGGCGTGGTGGTGGAGCACACCATCACCGCCAGCACGAACGACGTGACCTTTGCCATCACCGCGCACAATCCCACCGCGACGGCTTCCAGCGCACATTGGGCGCAGCCGTGCATCCGCCTCGGCGACTTCACCGGCTACGACAATGCGGGCAAAGACATCGACGACTACCTGCCCAAGTGCTTTCTC
>JAYSTZ010000936.1:0-5187 GCA_043719365.1 Verrucomicrobiaceae bacterium
TGGGTGGCAAGCCGTTTTCCTACGACCCTCGTACGGAATTCGGCAAGGCGCTCTCGGCTGCGGAATCGGATGCGGGCGGCGGAAAATTTATGCTCACTCGCTGGCGGGCGGGCAAGTCGGAGGAGGTCGTGCTGAAGCTCGCGGTGCTCGGCAATTACAGCGCCACCGCGCCTTTTGCCTGCCCGAAGTCGAAGCGCGTTTTTGAGCAGGGATGCAAGTTGCTTGCCGCGAAAGTGGCCGCACCGGGCTACGGGAAAAATCTCGACGGGATTCCCCGCTCGCTCAACGCGCTCGCGCTACTCGCCAGCGGAGACGCCGCGTATTTGCCGCTCGTCAAAAAGGAAGCGCAGTGGGCGGCGGACTTCTCGGCGGGCTCGATGCAGACTTGGTATTACGGCTACGTGATGATGCTGCTTTCCGAATACGTCATCGCGACCGGCGACCAATCGGTGATGCCCGGCTTGAAGCGGCTCGCGCTGGAAGCCGCGAACGGTCAGAGCGCCGTCGGTTCTTGGGGGCACAAGTTCGCGATTCCCGACGGTCGGCTCAGCGGCTACGGCATGATGAACTCTCCCGGCATTCCGCTCACCACCTCGCTGGTGCTCGCCCGTACGGCTGGTGTGAAGGACGCGGCTGTGGATCTCGCCATCGAGCGAAGCGCGCGGCTCCTGCGCTTCTATATTGGAAAGGGCGCGATTCCCTACGGCGACCACGCACCGTGGACGCAGACGCACGAAGACAACGGCAAATGCGGAATGGTCTCCGTCCTTTTCAGCCTGCTCGGCGAAGCAAATGGCGCGGAGTTTTTCTCCCGCATGTGCATCGCCTCGCACGGCGCGGAGCGCGACACCGGCCACACCGGCAACTTCTTCAACATGCTCTGGGCCATGCCCGGCATCGCGCAATCCGGCCCGCAAGCCACGGGCGCGTGGATGCAGGAATTTGGCGGCTGGTATTTCGACTTCGCGCGCCGCTGGGACGGCGGCTTCGCCCACCAAGGCCCGCCCGAGCCCGGTAATGACAGCTACGCCGGTTGGGACTGCACGGGCGCTTACCTGCTCGCCCACGCGATGCCGCTCAAGAAAATCCACCTCACCGGCAAAGGCCCCGCCGCAGTCCCACAACTCACCGCCGCTGCCGCGCAATCGCTTATCGCCGACGGACGCGGATGGAACAACAAAGACCGCAAAAGCGCCTACGATGCGCTCAGCGAAGAACAACTGCTCGCCCGCCTTGCCAGTTGGTCGCCCACCGTCCGCGAGCGCGCTTCGATGGGCCTCGAACGCAAAAAGAGCGTCGCCATTCCCGCACTGCTGAAGATGCTCGAATCGCCCAGCCTCGACGCCCGCTATGGTGCCTGCCAGGGCCTCGGCTCACTGCGTGGAGCCGCAGCGTCCGCAGTCCCCGCACTGCAAAAAGCGCTCAGCCACGAAGACCTCTGGCTGCGCATCCAGGCCGCCGAAGCCCTCGCCGAAATCGGCAAGCCCGCGATGGTCGCCGTCCCGGAACTCCTCGAGCGCCTCGCACGCGGCCCGACAAAAGAGGACCCTCGCGCCATGGAGCAGCGCTACCTTTGCTCCGCGCTCTTCAGCACGCTGCTCAAAAAATCGCTCGACGGCGTGGACCGCGACCTCCTCCGCAAAGCCGTCGCCGCCGGCCTGCGCAATCAGGACGGACGCGCCCGCGGCGAAGTCGGCAGCATTTACAAGCAACTCAGCTACGACGAGCTTAAGCCTCTCATGCCCGCCATCCTCGAAGCCATCGTCACCCCGGCACCGAGCGGCGAGATGTTCGCCGACGGCATCCGTGTAGAAGGCCTCAAGCTCCTGGCAAAACACCGCGTCGCCGAAGGAATCGCCGCCTGCGTGAAATACACCCGCGAGCAAAATCCGTGGGCCAGCCAGGAGCGCACGCCTGAGATAATGAAAATCCTGCTCACCTACGGCACCCACGCAAAAGCCATCATCCCCGAGCTGACAAAACTCGGCGACTACTTCGAGAAAGACGAAAAGGATTTCCCAAAGAAGCTGATGCTCGTGAAAGCCCAAAGCGTCCGCGACACCATCGCAGCCATCGAAGCCTCGACGGAAACACCGGAACTCATCCGGCTCAAATAGTCCATCAATAGCGGCTATGCCGGATTCACCGGCACCCTCCAGCGCCGGAAAGCCCCGCTTCATCCAGATCTTCATCGTCAGCAATCGCGACAGCACCTGCTACCTCGCCAACAACGCCCACGAGCTTGTAAAAACCGCCCGTCTGTTCGCTGGCCGAACGGGACTCAGCTTGGCAGCATGGCGTCATGAAAATCGCGGCCATAGAAAACCCAAGAAGTCGTCAGGAGGAACTTGGACAGTTCCTTACCGCGACGCCTATAGCTGACTTCATGGATTCCATGTTCGGGTCGCTCCTGCGTGCCAATTGTGGGGGATTCGCCGGAATTAAACCTCTCGAATTCGAGAGGTTACAGTTTTGCTCCCATTTCCGCCAACAACGTTAACCCGACTTCGCGGATTCGATGGTGAAACGGAGGGGGCTTCTCAGACGACCTCTCGAAATTCGCAAAAGGTCTGCACTACAGCTTTGCGCATTTCGCGCACTTTTGCGCGGTTTTTGTGCTATTTTTGGATGGTGATTTTTGGTGGCGGATGGGGCGTAGGGCGAGGTCGCCTTGTAGTTCTTTGAATGCTTGTTCGACCTCGGTGAGTTGGTCGATAAATTTGCGCAGTCTTCGCCGCCGCATTGCGCGTTCTTTGGCGATGCGTTTTTCGCTTTCCGCGAGCACGTAGGTTTCGCACGACTGGCACGCAGTCGCTCCGTTTATCCCGGCTGTAGCCGAAGCGACTCATTCCCGCAGGGTCTTCGGGCGGGTCGCTCTCGAAATACGAGCTCGTGAGGTCGTAAAGAAGCACCTCGTACTTCGCATCGAAAAGCGTGAGCCAACGCTCCGTGAGATGATCGAAAAGCGGGCGTTTGTACGCGAGCAATTTATCGTGGCACTCGTAAAGATGATCCTGCTCCGCGAACCGAAAATCGCCGCCGAGCAAATCCGCAATCGCCGTGTGATCTAACCAATGCCGATACAAAACCAGCGTCTGCAAAACGAGATCCCAGCGAGTGCCCTTGCGACTTTGCGGGAGCCGTTCGCGCCAAAACTCATCGAGCCCGAGCTGCCGCCAAAGAAAGCACCCAAGCCAGCAATTCTGATCGACGTAAAAACATGATGGCGCGGCAGACTAGTGGTCTCCCCGCCGTGAAATGATGGTCACCAGTGCTATTGCGGCTGTGATTGGTGAATAGTGAATAGTGATTTGTCGCAAGCGAAAGCCCACGACCCACGCCTTGCGACAAATCACCACTCACTTCTCACCAATCACAACAACCATCACAGCACGACGGGCGAGGCACTAGCAGACCGCGTCTTTCGCGCTGGCGACGGAATACTCGCGGTTTAGGCGGGCGATGACGGTTGCCGGGATGTTGGCGGGGCAAACCGCTTCGCATTCGTAGTAGTTCGAGCAGTTGCCAAAGCCTTCCTTGTCCATCTGCGCGACCATTGCGAGGGCGCGCTTGTTTCGCTCCGGTTGGCCTTGCGGCAGGAGTGCGAGGTGGGAGACTTTTGCACCCACGAAGAGCATGGCGGACCCGTTCGGGCAGGCTCCAACGCAGGCACCGCAGCCGATGCATGCGGCCGCTTCCATGGCCAGGTCGGCATTCACTTTGGAAACCAGGATCGAATTTCCGTTCACGGCGCTCCCGGCGCGTGCGGTGATAAATCCGCCGGCCTGCTGGATGCGGTCAAACGCAGAG
This sequence comes from Verrucomicrobiaceae bacterium, assembly GCA_043719365.1. GTDB lineage: Bacteria > Verrucomicrobiota > Verrucomicrobiia > Chthoniobacterales > Chthoniobacteraceae > SXWH01. The sequence continues at coordinate 3,811 of JAYSTZ010000936.1, forward strand.
CGGTCCACGCACAGATCGCGCAACACTGGGAATGCCCGTGCTCGGAACGGCTCAATGTAGATCGTTTCGCCGTCTTTGAATTTCCGCATGTAGAGCTGGCAGGTGGTCGTCTGCGAAATCGCAGGATCGCCGTGCGGGATGCCGTTGATCGTGAGCGAGCAACTGCCGCAGATGCCCTCGCGGCAATCGTGGTCAAACGCGATAGGCTCTTCGCCTTTCTTCGTGAGCTGATCATTCACGATGTCGAGCATTTCGAGAAAGGATGCATCGGGCGGGATGTTGTTTGCGTCGATGTCGGCAAGCTGGCCGTTGGCCTTGCTGTCTTTTTGGCGCCAGACTTTGAGTTTTAGATTCATATTAGTCGTTCAATTTTGCGGGCTTCATGAAACGCTGGAGTTGCTCGTAAAAGCCGGGATAGCTCGTATTCACACACTCCGTGTCGCGGACGACGGTATGCCCTTCGCTGAACATCCCGAGGACCGCGCAGGACATCGCGATGCGGTGATCGCCGAAGCTCTCGACTTCGGCACCGCGGTATTCGCCGCCGCCCTGAATCTCCATTCCGTCTTCCGTTTCAAAGACATCGACGCCGAATGCGCGGAGGTTCCTGGCGATTGCGGCAATGCGGTCGGTTTCTTTTACGCGGAGTTCCTTCGCGTCCTTGATAATGGTGCGTCCCGTCGCGAGTGCTGCGGCGACTGCGAGAATCGGTAGTTCGTCGATGACATTCGGGATTTCCTTCCCGCCAATGGTTGTCGCTTTCAGTTCAACACCGCGAATCTCGACGGAGCCGCGCGGCTCGCCTTCGGTGCTCTCGACGATTTCGTTGACCTGCGCGCCCATGCGAATGAGCACGGCTAGAATGCCGGTGCGGGTCGGATTGAGTCCGACATTTTTTACGAGCAAATGAGCGCCCGGCATCGCAGCCGCGGCGACGAGCCAGAATGCAGCGCTGGAAATATCACCGGGCACATCGAAATCCCGCGATTCCAAATGCTGGCCACCGAGGAGCGTCACGGTGAGTCCGGTTTTTCGCGGACGAACGACATGCCATGCGAGCATTCGCTCCGTGTGGTCGCGGCTTTGCTCGGGCTCGGTGACACTCGTGGTGCCCTTGGCGAACAAACCGGCGAGCATAATCGCACTTTTCACCTGGGCGCTAGCGACAGGGGATTGATACGCGATTCCGTGTAAATCTCCGCCTTCGATGACGAGCGGAGGACGTCCATTTTCGCCTTCGGCGGTGATGCGTGCGCCCATCTGCACGAGCGGGTCGATGACGCGCTTCATCGGGCGTTTGGTGAGTGACGCATCGCCAGTGAGCCGGCTGCGGAAGGGCTGTGCTGCAAGGATGCCGCTCATCAGGCGCATCGTGGT
>JAYSTZ010000937.1:0-2269 GCA_043719365.1 Verrucomicrobiaceae bacterium
CGGCAACAACCACGATAATAAGAACCTCCCCGTCATCCTCGCTGGCGGCGGCTTCAAGCACGGCCAGCATCTCGCATTCGACAAAACGAACAACTACCCGCTGAGCAACCTCTACGTAACCATGCTCCAGCGCCTCGGCCTCGAAGCCGGGAAATTCTCCAGCAGCACCGGCACCATGAAGGGGCTGGAACTCGCATGAAAATCATCGCTGCACTGCTCGTGTTCGCCGCCGGCTTTGCCTTCGCATACCCCCACGGCCAAGTCTGGCCGCCCAAGGATGTTCCGCGCACCGACGTGAACCCACGCCCACTCAGCCCGCTCGTGCCGAGCAATGGACTCATCGGCTGCTTCAGCGGCGATGAGAAACAACTCTTCGCCGTCGCCTTTGAGCCGCACCAAGAACTCTTCCAAAGCGTGGCCAGATGCCTCCAGTTGGACTTCCGGATCGGCGGGTTGAAGCCCGGCGAGACGAAGCACATCAAAGGCAAAATCTACCTGACGCCGAACGATGTGCCCGCGCTCTTGGCCCGCTATGGCAAGGACTTTCCTAAGCAGGTGAGGAAGTGAGTGCTTTAAGGCGCGAGCACACTTTTTTACGGCCGCAAATCGGCGGCATCGACCTGCAATATGCCGTGCAGTGCCGACTCGGGAATGTGTTCATCAACACCGACACCTACAATGTGCATGCCTCCCAGCCAACGCACGGCACCGAGGGACTCATCACTCTGGCATATAACAGCGCTGCGCTGACTATTTTGCGCAATGTAACCATCACCGACGGCGACAACAACATCTACGCACAAAAATTGGCTGAACTAAACCGCGCGGCGGCAAAAGCCGACTGATCTTCAATACACTAGCAGACACACGATGAAGCACATTATCCCATTCAAACTCACCTGTCTCGTCTCACTCCTTTGCCTGCTGGCGGCGGGCCTGGCAGGTGCGGAAACTATTTCTTACACGCTGCCGCGCGCGGGCAAAGTTTCGCTCGCCGTTTATGATGCACAAGGTCGGCAGGTGAGGACGTTGCTCGCGGGGGAATCGCAGGCGGCGGGGACGCAATCGTTCGCGTGGGATGGGCTGGACCGGCTTGGCAAGGCGTTGCCCGTCGGCTCTTACGAATGGCGGCTGCTGCTCAATGATGGGCTGGAGGCGGACTATCTCGCGGTCGTGGGGCAGACGCCCATTGATGCGGCGGAGCCTTGGGTTTGGACGGTGGGCAGTCATCAAGGGCCGTCGTCGGTGGTCGTCGGGGCGGGCGGGGCGGTGTATCACGGCAGTCGCAATTCGGAGGGGCCACCGGTTTTGATGAAGCTCGGCTCGGAGAATGGGCCGGTGCTTTGGACGCGCGGGTGGCAGTCGAAGGGGCCGGTGGATATGGTGGAGCTGGGCGCACATCTCTACGTGCTCGGATGGACGACGAAACTTCAGCGCGTGAACGCGGCGACGGGGCAGGACGACGGCAAATCCATCGACCTGCTGTGGCCGGGCGAAAAGGCTCCGGGCTGCGACGACGCGGTGAACAGCTATGCGGTAAAGCTCGGCGTCGATGGGGGGAATATCGTCGTCGCGTATCGCGAGCATGACGTGGTGCGCTGGCTGGAGGCGAAGACGGGCGCGGTGTTGCGCGAGGTCGCGGTGCCGCAGCCGAGGGCGGTGGTGGGCGGGGAAAATGGCGCGGTGTTTGTGTTGAGCGGCACGGAGTTGGTGTCGGTCGCGGCGGATGGCGCGATTTCAAAAATCCTCGGCGCAGGTGTGCTCGCGGCTCCGGTGACGTTCGACTTCGACCGCCTGCGCCGGGAGTTATTCGTGGTGGAAGGCGGCGCAGACCAGCGCATCCGCCGCTTCAATCAACAAGGTCAATCCAGTCAATTCGGTCAACTCGGCGGTCGCAAGGATGGCGCGTATGTGGCAACAGATTTCCGCGACGTGTCCCACCTCCGCTGCGATGGCGCGGGCGGTTTTTACGCGGTGGAGAGCGACCATTTGCGCCGCATCGTGCATGTGAATGCGCAGGGCGCGGTGGTGAAGGAATGGCTCGGCGGCTCGCCGTTTTTCTCCGTGACGAGCGTGGACCCGGCGGCTCCGGGCGAGCTGTGGGTTCAGGCGAGCTATACGACGATGGCGGTGGTGGGGCTTGATTTGGAGAGCGGCGCGGTGAAGGTCACGCACACCTACTCGATGCCCGGCGCAGGCTTTGGCGACGGGCTTTTCCCGGCCATCGGCGAGTTCCCGGTGTGGCGCGTGCGGCGTCATGCGGGCGGCA